>JACRAI010000120.1 GCA_016213425.1 archaeon
CTTTCATATTTTTATCTTCCAGTGTCCGCCTTTATCGGGTCCTACGCGGTCAAGCAGCCCTTTTTTCTTCAGTCGGGTTATGTTTTTATCTATTGCAGTTGTGCTTATTCCTATTTTTTCGGCTAATTCTTTTTTTGAAATGTATGAGTTCTTGGTTATCAGTTCAAGTATTTTCTTTTGGTTTTCTGCTAACCCTTCTACCAACCCTTCTACCAACCTTGCAGTTTCTTCCGATTTTCTATAAAATATAACTGAGAATCCTCTTTTAAAATTCTTGAACTCAACATTCACATTGTTCTTTGTACAGTCTTCGTGAATTCTTTTGATTCCAGAACCCCATTTTTCAATATCCTTTGAATAGTATAAAGTTTGTGCTATTAGTGGGTTTCTTAGTATTGATTTTTCTTCACCGTTAAAGAAATCTTCTGGTTTGTTGCTTTCTGGAAAAGTTCCAGGATTGTAGATTTCTATACGATCTTTGAAAATTGCGATTTGATTCGCTTCAGGAGCATAATAATCTCTATGGCATAAAGAATTAACTAACGCTTCTCGTAAAGCATCAACGGGCACTTCAGGTATTTCTTCACGTTCTAGTTTACCGAATTTTACACGCCAACGCATATGTTCTTGAATATACGCCTCACTTTTTTCTAATAGCTCAAAAACATTTCCTTTAAACAACTTAATATCTAAAAAAGTAAGTTTATCGGTTCCAGCAAATATTGCAGTCTGAACTTCTAACTGATTCTTGTTGCAAAATAACACTTCTACTGCTTTAACTATCTGGTTACCACTCATTAACTCAAGTTTTTTAAGGGTTAAAGCAACATTAGTGTAACTAAAGTTCAATCTACCAACTGCTTTTGCCTTAGAAATATAACTTTTTAACAATTTGGTATTAACTTCCAATAAAGAATATTCTGAAACTTGATTGTCCCAACGAAGTTTATCTTTGTTTTTATAGATAATTAATCGCTCTAACTCTTTGGCACTCAGTTGCTTATCTTCATCACTAACTCGAATATATGCGCGGCCATAAGCAAAATAAGGTTTTTCCAAACCTTTAAATTCTACTTTAATAACAGTCTTATCAGCCATTGAAGCATTACTTATTTTAGGATAAATCTTAGGTTCTACGTTATCGCTTATTGCTTTAGATACTTCTCTCAGAGTTCTTTCAGTGATATCTTGTCCAACAATACTTCCATCATTTTTAACTCCAAAATACAATTCACCTCTACTGTGCTTATTCAAAATAGCAACAACAGAAATTATTGATTCCTTTAATTCAGAAGTGGACTTCTTCAATTCTACAGTTTCACTTTCCTTTAAACATTCCTGAGCCACAATTTGTATATTTCGAAATTCTTTAAATGCGTTTATACTTCAAAAGTATACATCAATATATAAAAAAGAAAGCTTTAAATAATGCGCTTGCTTTCTCATAAGCATGACTAACAAATCTATATTTTTAGACCAGGTAGGATACAGCCCTAGAATGAAGGTAATTCAATTTTTTATTGGAGGAAGAAATTTTGACTACACTTTAACAGATTTGCTTAATGCGGAACTGAGCTGGCGAACGCTGAATTTGTTAGTTCCTAAACTATTGGAACAAGGAATTATTATTAAGACTAGAAAAATTGGCAGAGCAACATTGTATAAGATAAATAAAGATAACTTAGTGGTTAAACATTTGATGGAGTTACATCAAAAACTAATTCTTAAAGAGTTAGATCGCATAAGAAAAAAGGTGGGTGTGTCAAAGTAATTTTTTTCTAAATGCAAATCTTATCTTCTTTTAAGATAAATAAACCAGAATAAGCCAATTGAAAGAACAAATCCTATTCCTGCAGGTCCCCATTGTTTATCAAATAAAGAACTTATTGCGCCGCCAAAGAAAATAAATGGAAGCAACAGAATAACTGTTTTTAATCTTAGAACTGCCATGTTGATAAGGAAGGGTTGGTTATTTATAAGAGTTATTAATTTGTTGGAGGAAATATAGTTAGAATAATTCCTAAAAGTATCGAAACAATTCCTAAAATATAGACTGGAATGAAGAACAATGAGCCTCCTTTAAGATTAGATTTAGGATAATATTTTTTAATAATTACAAATCGAACTAATCCATCTATGATCATAAACAATATTCCTAGTAAAAAATAAAATGAACCTGCAGTTAATGGAATTGCCGCGACTACTTTGAAAATAATTAAGCTAGAAAAGATAAGAATTGCCAGTCCTATCCAGTTAAATATTATTATCATGCTTTGAGTGTTATCCATTAATTTAAATGTTTTTCTATCTAAACCTCAAACATTTTTCTAATCCACACAACAAACCATCCTGCTGTTACCCCGAGTATTGGCGCCATGATTGTTATGCTAGTTGTTGCTTTTAATAATTGATTTAAATTTGCTCCTGCTAAAAGTAATATTAAAATATAAATAGGTGTTTGAAAAGTTAAGAACGCAACAATATCTGAAAAAGCAGATTTAAGAAAACTTTTAGCTAACAATTTTTCACGCCACCAATCCATATAACCTGCATACGCTCCTCCGGTTAATAAATTAGGCAATATCCACATTACTCTTGAAGCAAGAGATTGGGTTAATGTCAATTTTGCTATTCCTAATTCTACTATCATACCTGTAGCTGTTGTGAAGAATAACATTGCTAAAGTATCGATTAAGAACTTGTATAGTTTTGAATGTACCTTTTTTTTAGGCATACACATAACTGGTTTTAGTACTATTTAAACTTTAGTTTTCAAAAATACCTTTTTTATTCGTAAAAAATACTACAGCGCCCATTGCATAGATAAGCGCAAAAACAGGATCTACAAAGTTTTTGCCATAATGATAAGCAACAGTTCTAACATCAGTGCCAAATTTTTGCAGTTCTGGACTGTAAACTTTGTATGGTTCATCTTTTAATTTTTCTTCTAAAACTTCTGTTTTTTTTATTAAATCTGCAAGTTCATTGATAGTTGCATTGTTAATACTTTCTAAGTTTTGCTTTGTTTTAATTAGTACTTCAGAAGGATTTCCTTTCCAATTGTATAGTTCAGATGCAGTTTTATTTAACAAATCTATCTCAGGACTTGATTTCTTCGAGCAATATGCATATGCACTGCCTAAAGAGAGAACTGTGAAAATTAGCCCCCCTATTTTTGTTATTTTACTCATTTAAATGAAAAAATGAGGTTGCTTTTTAAAACTATTCCTGAAGACTCGCCAACAAGAGTAAATTATTATTTTTTGGCGAGTTTGAAAGTAAAATCGACCGAAGGGAGTGAAGCAAAATATATAGTTGGTTGTTATCTGAGTACGTTTATTTTTTTAACAATAAATCACTATAAGAAACAGATAGCAAATCTTTTTGGTGGACGTTAAATAAGTTCATGTAATAATTGCATTGTTCTAATAATTTATCTTTTCCAATCTCTCCAGTTTTATCTATGGCTTCAATTTCAACAAAAGTTCCTAAATTTTGTACATTATCTAAATGAAATTTCACGTTATCTATGAAATAGATCTCTCTTTTTTTATCAACCACAACTAGTATGCCAAGAGTTTTTGTTAATATTTCTTTCAAAGAAGACCCAGGAGTTGATTTGTAAAGAGTAACATTTGATTGTTTGGGCCCCTCTTTATCCTCTCGATCATAATGTATGAGCTGATTTTCTATATTTCCTTCCCTTAATTTTAGCCTTCCAAAGTGGGCTTTAAAATATGTATCGATTTGGTGGTCTAAACCAACAAAATCTGCTTTATTATACTGTAAAACATTTCTAATGTGCTCGTTGTTCTCAGATCTCGCTTTTATCTCAATATTTACATGCCCCATTAATGTGTTTCCTCAACTTCTTCTGAACTCAAATCTCTTATCTCTATTAATTCACTTGCCATTTTACCACCTTCTTTTTTAGTTTATAGTTTGAAGTTGGGAGTTTGTAGTTACTGCAAAATTTAAACTCCAAACTGTGAACTTAACTGCACCCGCTTGTGCTTCCGCATATTTCGCACAGAGTGCATGTTCCATTGTTTTTAACTTGTAATGCTCCGCAACTTCCGCATTTGTTTCCTGTGTAACCCATTTTTATTGCTTTCAAAACTTCAGGATCTACATTACTCAAATTTACTGCTTGGGTTGGGATATTAACTGTTGGCACTCCTAAGTTTGAAAATCTGTTAACTAATAAATCTCTTAATTTTTCTACAACTGGGTGTCCTTCTATGTTTAAATGTTCTGCCAAATGCTTAGGTTCCACATTATTTTTTAGCGCTAAATTCATTGTACTCGTTAATGCATTAATTAATACTTGTTGTGCAGGTGTTGCGCCTGTTAAGTTCACGCTTACCTCTCTGAGCTTGTTTTCTTTAACTAATGCATTTATGCTTAAATTATTTCTTCCCAATTGGTGTTCAGTAATTATTTCTTTAGTATGAACTGGTTCTTCATCTGTATCTGATAAGTTTTGTCCCACAAAATCAAGCAGTACTTCGTGCTCTTCACTGACACTGTTTAATGGCTGGCTTAGTTTGCTTCCGTCTCTGTATAATGCTACGCATTTTAGCATTAATTCCCAGCTGACTTTGTAAGCTTCTTTGATATCTTCAACTGCTGATTCTCTAGGCATGTTAATTGTTTTGCTGATTGCTCCTGAAATAAAGGGTTGTGCTGCTGCCATTATTTTTATGTGGCCAAAATGTTGAATAAATCTATTTCCTTTCTTACCACATTTGTTTGCACAATCAAACACAGAATAATGCTCTTTTTTTAAGTGAGGAGACCCTTCTAAAGTCATTGTTCCACACACGTAATCATTTGCTTCTTCAATTTGTTTCTTTGTGAATCCTAAACTTTCTAGCATGTTAAATTCAGTATTGCCTAATTGTTCCTTTGTGAATCCTAATTCTTTAACACAAAATTCTTCACCTAAAGAAAATTTGTTGAATGCAAATTTTATGTCAAAAGTATTTTTTACTTCTCTTTCAACAGCATCAACTTTATCGTGGGTGAATCCTTTTTCTCTTAAATTTTTTCCATTAATATGAGGACATCCTTCGAGAGTTGCATAACCTAAGCAGTATTTTGTCATATCTTCAATTTGTTTTTCGTCATACCCTAGTTTTCTTAAAGCTCCAGGTACTGAAGCATTAACAATTTTGAAGTAACCGCCTCCAGCTAATTTTTTGAATTTAACAATTGAGAAATCAGGTTCTATGCCTGTAGTATCACAATCCATTACAAGCCCTATTGTGTTGTGGCTTACAAAACCGTTTGCGATGTATGAAACATTTTCGGGAACGGATAAATCATAAGTGGATTGTATTTCTGCTTCAATATTGCTTTCAATTGTGTCGTAAAAGAACTGGAGCGCTTGCAATAATCTTGAATCTTTTGTGTCTTGATAAATTTGGATTACTCTTTCTCTTGCAATTGCATTTTTTTTATTTAAAGATAATAACGCAGCGGTTCTGTGTTCACTTCCCATTGGAGCCAGTTCTTGAATCAATTCTGTTGGTAAATAAATATAGTCTCCTTTTCCACTTTGAGTGCTCCTGTTCAAAAATATGCTGTTTTTTTTTCTGTCACTAATAAATCCAATTTCTTCAAAAAAGTGTTCATTATATGAAACATTTTTTAACCTCAAGACATACAGCTCTGACTGACCCCATCCAGATATATCTATCTTCGTGGATGTGGGATATCCTAAAGAAAGTAGCAATGTTTTAACTTCTTGAGAAAACTGTTTGTTTGCAGAAGAAAATGAAGGATTTCCTTGATTCACAGTTCCGTCTGCTTCGAATAATCCTCTCAAGAAAGAACAATAAAATTTTCTGTTGTTCGTGTATAATATTGCATTCGGAATTTGCGGGGTGTAACCTTTTCCTTTATGAGTTTCAGAAGGTTTTAATTTCGAAAATCCGCAAGCCTCCCACCAAATAACTAATGGGACTGAGTTTATTGCAACTTGCAAGTATCCTTTTCTTTGAGTTATTTCTGCGGTTTTATTAAATACATTTTTA
>JACRAI010000119.1 GCA_016213425.1 archaeon
AAATAACAGCAAGAATCATACTACACAACAGAAGAAAACTAACCTACTACAACAAAATAACTAAAAACAACTAATATCCGCGCAAGACCTAAAAACCAGTAATGTTTTTAAACAAAAGCCATTTTCACGCAGTTTATGCTCCGGTAGTGTAGTCCGGCCCATCATACGGCACTTTCGATGCCGTGACCCGGGTTCGAATCCCGGCCGGAGCAGTTATTTTTTTGAGTTGTTTGATTTCATGTTTTAAGATTTGAACTCTAAATTTGATTGTTGTTTTTGAACTGTAATTCTCAAAATGTCTCGTTTGTCACTTCATAGTAGTAATATGTCAAAACATTTATAAATGTGGTCATTTTAACATTACTATTTAAGGGGGGATTTATATGGAAATAAACACAGGAAGATATAAAATAAATGTTGAAGAATTAAAAAAAGGAGGGCCTGGAGGTTATGAATCTACTTATTTAACTTCTGAAGGAGATGCTGCTTCTAAAAAGTTATATTCTCTTTTAGATTCTTTTAGCGGAACCTTATTGCCTGTTAAACAAAGAATGATAAGACAAAGAAATGGTAAGGGGTTAACAGATGCTTTAGCTAAAGAAGAAAGTGTAGGGATTGCTTCAGGTTTCAAACCTAGCGGTGCTTATCATTTTGGTCATAAATTAGCTTCAGGTGCTGTTGCTTTTTTTCAAAAAAATGGAGCTCAAGTATTTATGCCGGTTGCAGACGTAGAATGTGATATGGATTCAAAAATATCTAAAGAAGATTATGAATACTGGGCGGCAGATAATTTGCTTGATTGGGGGGCTAACGGAGTTAATCTTGATGCTGCGCATGTTTACTTGCAATCTGAAGAATTCAGAGTTAACGGTTTAGCTTATTTGTTAGCAAGAAGTTTAAGTTTTGATTTATCTGTTAATACATATGGTTTTAAAAAATTAGCTGAATCATTTCCTTTTTTATTTGCAGGAGTTACTCAAGTTGGAGATATAGTTTTACCACAACATTCTGATTTTGGTAATGCTCATTCTTTTATGGTTAGCGGGCAAGATCAAGATGGGCATATGAAGATGACTGTTGAGTTAGTTAAAGGTTCTTTTAAAAAAGGAGTGGAGCTTCCAGGAGTTCAGACAGTTCCTTCTGCGTTTTACATTCCTCATATTAGAGGATTGGTTGGAGATAAAGCAAGTTCTAGTAAATCTAAAGGAACGTTATATTTAGGTTCTGGACCTAATCATGAGGATATTGAAGAGAGAATAAAAAGTTCTTTGAAGAAATTTGATGCAGCACTTAGAAAGTCACCTAAAGATGTAGCGAATTGCGCAACTGATATGGTAATGTATATTGATGCATTTAATGAAAAAGTTGAGAGCGGAAAAGATGCAGTTGAGGTAGTAAGATCTGTTCTGCCTTCTGCATTAAGAACTCACCAAAAAAAAAGGCAAGAAGTGTTAAATTATGCTTTAGCAAGAGCTAATCAAGCAAAGTCAGAACAGCCTAACTTTTGGAAAGTTCCTAAAAAATCCGTTGTTGACGAAGCACTAAGAAACAAAACAAAATGGTATGACTTAGTTGTAAAGTCTGCAGATAAACTGAACGCTTGAGAAGGTATGCTAAAAAATTATTTGTCCCGAAAAAGTTTAGTTGAAAAAGTTTTAACACTTGATGAATTAGAAAAATTGAAAAGCCCTGTTAACTTAATGATGGGACAAACTTTTGATGAGGGACAGCCTCTTGATATGCTTAAATATGCATTATTTATTATGAACTTAAGCGATTTGTTAAGAGATAGAGGGGTGGATGTAACTGCGTCTTGGCTAATTGCAGATCATTTTATTTCTGAAATTAACAAAGACAATGATGCTGAGGTTGTAAAACGTCAAGCGATAGATAGAATTAACTATTTGAAAAAAATTAATTCGGTTTATGACTTTAATATCTGCTTTGTTCTTTCTTCTGAACTAAGTAAAACAGATGCATACAAAACTAACTTGAAAAGGTTGCATGAGAAAAAGGACAGAAATCTTGCTTTCAGAGAAGCAGTTCTAAAATCTGTTCCTGAAGATAGAAGAAGCAATCCTGATTGTTTTGATTATTCTTTTGAAGAGTTAGCAACTATCCAGACTATGAATGCAGGAATAAAAGTTGGGCCTCAGTATGAACTGTTTTATGATGAGCCTGCAAGAAATTTTGCATCAATGATAGGATTTAACAAACTTGTTGGAGTATACTTAACGAACTGCTGGCCTTTAGGCAATCCTGTGTTAGATGAAAAAACTAAGAATGCGATAGAAAACTTTGGAGTTTTGCCGTATAAAAAAAATAGCAAAGGTTTAGGAGATTACAGAATCGATCCTCTTAAAGATGATTCCGAAAGAGTTAAAGATTTGTTAAACAAAACTGTTAATAATAAAGCACTGATTGATTTACAGGTTATTTTAAGTTTGGCAAGAAATAGACTTGAAGGAGTTCTAAGACCTAGTGAAATTGTAGCTCTTTCTAAAGATCAACTTGTGAGCATGTATGAAACTTATGTTGCAACTCCAATTAGGCAAGCTGTGATTTAGAAAGATTTAAAAGAGACTCTTAATTTCTGGCGTATAAATGAAGAGAAGCTCACGTCGTTGGAAGAAAAAGCGTCAAATGCGTTGGAAGTGGCAACGTAAAAGAATGAAGAAAGAAAGACGCAAACGTAGAGTAAAAGCTGGCTCTGTTTAAGTAAATGGTTCTTCTAGAAAAAGAATTGGTTGAAATTAAGGCACACGCTGAATCTATTGCAGGAAAATCTGCAGATATGGTATCTCGAAGCAAAGCTCTAGTTGAAATGTATTTAGATTCTAATAAAAACTATGTTTTTCCTCAGCTAGCAGCGCACGGTGCGTTGTGGGCTCAGAATTATTTTTCAAGAACTGGACCTGTTGCTAAACTAACTTCTTACAGATATTTTTACAATCGTTCAGAAAGAGAAAAAAGATATCGTATGATTTTAGATTTCCGTGAAGGTTTGCTTATTTTCCTAAATCAACCTATTTTAAATTCAAAGATTTTTCTCAAAAAGAAGAACGGATTGATAATGCAATAAAATCGTTTGATTTAGGATTACAAGTTGGTTTTGATAGAGTGTTTGATTCTCTGAAAGAGTATAACTTGCTTCCTGAAAACTTCTTTGAACAAAGTTCTAAACAAAAAACCTTATAAAGTATTTGTAATTTCACATTTACTGGGGCTAGTTCCTGCTGAGTATCATGGGGTTTTACGAGCGTTTGTTCGTGACCAGAACGATAGCTCAGCCTGTGAAGACTCTCGCGGTCTTCGGCTAAGGAGAGCTTCCTCTTTAAGAGGATCTTAGACTACGCTGAAGCCGTAGGCGTCGCTGGTTCAAATCCGGCTCGCCCCATTTTTATTTCTTGAGCAATTTTTAATTTTCGAGGGTTTGAGAAACTTATTTTTTCTAACCATTCAATTAAGTTTTTTCTTCCGTTTAAACTCAATTTATGGGAAATTCTTGCATTTGGATTTTTATATTTGTAACTCCTAATATTTGAAGTTCTAAATCCTTGATTATTTAGCGTATTTTTTACTTGCTCTAATAAGCTTTTGCTGGTTGAAGTTAATTCAATAGTGGGATAATTTGGTGCTCTTTTTTTATTTGAAACAAAAACTGAACCGTCTGTATCATAAAGACCCCTTATGGTGTGTCTTGCAAGAGTCCAATCAGAGTTAATTTTCTCAGGAATCTTTATTCTTTCACATTTATCTTGCCCATAAGGCAAACCGATTTCTTTTGTTAAAAAATTAAATATTTCTTTAGAACCAAAAACAATTCTTAGTCCTCTACCTCTAACTTTTGCGTTTACATCTTTATTAAATACATTTTTGATCAGTTTCTGTATGTGGAGGAAATACTCTTTTTCTTTTACAGGATCACCAACGATTCCAATTATGTATTTGTTGAAATTGTTGTAAAGATAACCATCTCCCATGATTATTCCGATAAGTTCTGCTAACTGTGCTTCAATCTTCCAATTCATTTGAGTCTGAATATTTTTGAAGTTTCTTTAAATATGCTACGCGTGTATGTCCAGTGTCCAGTGAACCTTTGTTTTGTGTTTTTAGAGCTTTAAAGTGAAGAATTCTGTGTTTAAGAGATGTCCAGTGGGTTGACCGTGCGGATATTAATTATTAGAAAACCTTTTAAATTTAAATTCATTTTGAAGACTTATTGGATCATAATGACTAAAAAATCAAAAATAAGTGGAAGTTTAGAAAAAAAGTTAAAGCAAGGAGAGATTGTTGAAGCTTTGATTGTTCCTAAAGGTTATGACGAAGATGTTTCTGGAAGAAGAGAAGTTGTTGATAGATGGGATAAAGTTACTGCTCCAGTACTCAAATATTTGAAAGATAAAGGTTTTGAAAATTACAGTAGTGCAATGTTTTTTGTTTACGTAAAATTAAATGCGCAGCAAGCATATGATTTGGCAAAACAGGATTTTGTTGAATCAATAATGCCCAATTACCAATTCTGAGAAGATAAGTTTTATATATGTAAAAATTATTTTTATACTTATGTCTTTTATTACAAAAAAGGTGAACATGCTTTTGCTATTTTTATTAGTATTTGCCGCTTTAGGTCTTGTAGGTGCGTCTATTTACTTCGGTATAGTTGTAGATCAGTATGCTAGTGAAGGCAGAGATTTAACTAAATTAAAGGTGGATTTAGAAAAAAACAATCTCTTCTAAGATCTGTTGAAGGTGATTTGGTGAACAAGACTAAGATGCAAGAAGACTTTTTTCAAAGATATTTAACCCTAAAAGATGAGCGTGATGTCTGCAAAACCAAAATTGATGGTTTAGAATTATCTAATAAAGAGTTAAGAGGAAGAAATCAAGAGCTTGAATCAAGCACTTCCGAGCTAGAAAATATAAATAGAGAATTACAAAACGGAATAAGCCAACTAGTTGCTGAAAATGCAGTTTACAAGAGTAATCTTGAAAAAGTTAGTAATTCTTTGGCTTATTGCCAAGCAAGACTTTCAGGTTACGGCCCTTGAGTATACTGCGATTTTTTTCTAATCTAAGATAAAGCAAATTCTTTTATGTCTTCAAAATGCTGGCTTAAGTTGTCAAAAGCATTTCTCGATCGAAAACCAGATTCTTTGATTTTTCCATTTTTCAGTTCTATTTTCCAAAAAGTTGCTCCAACTCTGTAAAAAACAAATAATTTTTTTGTCTTTTCTTTAACAGCATTCTCAAGTTCTGCTAATTTTAAGAATGATTCTTTGACATTTTCAGCAGCTCTTTTGTTGTCCATATAAACTCCACCATAAGAAATTTCAAAATAAATATTTTCCCAATCATTTGCTTTCGCAAAATAAATTCTATAACTGTTAACTCCATGACCCCAGAACCCCAAACAAAAATACCCTTCAGGTAAATTATCTGGCTTAACTTTACCCGCAGATACTATTGCAGGACCAAATTTTTTTGCAACAGAATTGAGAAGAACAGGCATTCCTTCATATTCTGAAAGCTCAACATCTTCAGGTATTTCAATAGGAAACTCCACAATATGATCTTCCCTTTTGAAACCATCCAAAAATTCTTTTATGTCTTTGTTCATTCTAAATTTCTTTAAAACTTTTATTCATCCACAACAAATCATGCATTTTTTTACTGATTTCTTCAATCTTTACTCTTTTTTGTTCGGTAGTATCCCTATCACGTATAGTAACAGTATTATCTTCTACTGTTTGATGATCTATTGTTATACAATATGGAACTCCTACTTCGTCCATTCTTGCATATCTTTTTCCTACGCTTCCCGAATCATCATAAACAACATCTAAATAGTTTAATTTTTGCATTACTTCTTTTGCTTTGTTTACAACTTCTTCTTTGTTTGTTACCAAAGGAAATACTGCTGCATGCAATGGGGCCAAACTTGTTGGCAAACTTAGAACGGTTTTATCATTTAATATTTTTAAACTATTTTCTACAACTGCATAAAATGTTCTATCCACACCTATAGAAATCTCCCAAACATGAGGAAGTACCTTTTTTCCGTCAGGGTAAACATAATTTAAGTTTTCTTTGCTTCCATTTGCGTGATTTGCTAAGTCGTAATCAGTTCTATAATTATTAGCTATTAATTCCAGCCACCCTAAAGAAGTTTTGACTTCAAAATCCCAAGCTTCTTTCGCATAAAACGCTCGCTCTTCATTATCTAATTGTCTGAATCTTATGTTTTCTTTGTTAAATCCATAGCTTTCGTACAATTGCTGAGTTCTTGCTAAATAATAAGCAATTACTTGTCCACTAACAATTTTCTTTTTGACAAGGTCGACACAATTTATTTGTTCGACTTTGTCTTTTCCTGCTAATTGAACGCAAACTTTGTAATTTTTTACTTCTTCCCAACTTTCAATTTCATTTATTTTTTCTGCATCAAAGAATATTTCTGTTTCCATCTGATCAAACTCTACAGTTCTTAGTATTGTTTGTCTTGGCGAAATTTCATTTCTGAATGATTTTCCACACTGGCTTACTCCTTGAGGTAATTTTAATCTCATTGTTTTCATCATTCTGGAAAAATCAGTAAAAATAGTTTGGCAAGTTTCAGGTCTTAAATAAACATTTTTCGGAGTAACTCCAACATCCACCTTAACCATCATGTTTAGCTTGCTTACATCACTTAAGTCTCCTTTGCACTTAGGGCAAGCAATTTTATTTTTTCTTAACGCATTTGTAAGAACTTCATTGCTCATTGCTTCTTTGAAATCTTCACCTGTTTTTTCTTTTAACAAGTGATCGGCTCGGTGAAATGCTCCGCATTTCTTGCATTTCGTTACAGGATCATTAAAGTTAGTCATGTGTCCTGAAGCTTTGAACACATCTTCAGGCATAGCAATGCTTCCGTTTATTTCTAAGAAACCTTCTTTCTGCACTAAATTTTTTCTCCAAAGATCTACAATTTTTCTTTTTATTGCCGATCCGTAAGGACCGTAATTGTAGAATCCTGCAGGACCTTTGTAAATCTCACTACTAGGGTAAAATAAACTTCTCCTTATTGAGAGATTGATTACGTCATCATAATTCGCCATTAACAAGGCTAAAATGATGTTTTTTAAATAGTTTTCTAAGAAAAATGCACTGGCATTTTTCTTGTGTGCAAACATTTAAAAATGATAAAACCTAAATTAGTTTAATCTCCAAAGAGGCAGTGCAAGTTAGAGATTTGCCAGTCTCTTTTATTTAACAAAAAGAGGTTTTATGAAAGAAGATTTGTTTGTCATTGGTATGTTCTGTGCTGTAGTTCTAGTTGCGTTAGCTCTTATTTTTTCTTTTAATTTTAGTTTTTCAGGTCAAGCAGTTAAATCTATGCTGGAAGAAAATTCATTAAAATTGGGCAGTATAGCTCCTCTTGAAACAACCCGCGTTGAAATACTAAATATAACTACTGGCCCCCAAGAGAAATTGTATATTGGTCAGAATTTTGAGCTTACTGTAAAATTAAAGATAACTGGAATTCCTGAAGATATTCGTGTTAAGATTGAAGATTGTCCTTTACAGGGAAATCTTGAAGCAACAACAGAAAATGAGCTAGTTGTATTTGATGTTTTCTCTACAAAACAAGGAGTGTATTCTTGCAATGCTAACCTTGTTTACCAAACTTCAGATGGTAAACAAGTTTTGAAGAAGCAATTCACTCTCCCAGTTTATTCCGGTGAAAGTCAAACTTCAATTATGTGGTTGTTAATAGGTATGGTTATTTTGTTGATCGTAATTCATGTATTAAAATATGATTTTAAGAAGAGAAAATAGTTATTTTTTCAACCACTCCATCTCTTCTTCATCTAATTCTAAACTATTGGCAAATCCTTCACTGAATTTTTTATTCTTGCATGCAGTTTTCAAAAATTCGATTTCTCTAAGCGATTTTTTTGATGAACAATGCATTTTCTCTCCTAATTTTTCTGCAATGCTTTTTTTCTTAGCATATTTCATATTTGCTTTCCAAATCTTTAAAATTCTTGTTGTAGGAGTATAACTCATGAATCCTTTGTTTTTTTCTTTTTTACTTACTGCAATTCCCGCACTCAAAAATGT
Source organism: archaeon (assembly GCA_016213425.1). Classification (GTDB taxonomy): domain Archaea; phylum Nanobdellota; class Nanobdellia; order Woesearchaeales; family ARS49; genus JACRKG01. The sequence goes on from JACRAI010000119.1 coordinate 8,107, forward strand.
ATTTATGTAAACTAGGAATCTCCAGTGTTGTTGTTTTTTTATTCTTCCGTTAAAGACATCTGCCAAACTCATCATGTTGTATGCATTATACAAATCTTCTTTATT
>JACRAI010000122.1 GCA_016213425.1 archaeon
ACCAGTTTGCATGTGTGATCCTGTGTGATCTTCCAAGTCACCTATAACAATAATATTTTTTCTATTTCTATAACCAAGATAACTAAATCCTTTGCTCAAATGCCTAGTTACTAGTTCAAAGTTTTCTTCTACACAATCATTAATTAGCGCAGATAACAAGAATCCTGACATACCAAAATATTTATGTGTTTCATATTTTTTTAAAACTAAAGAAAGATTTCTAATATCTTTAGCAGTATAGTTTATACTGCTTAAAAAATTTAAATAACCCTCATAAAATCTTCCAGTATTCAAACATTTCTTAAATTGTTCGCATAACAAATCAAGAGCGGGAGTTTCAACTATTCTGATTTTTCCTTCTTCTTGAACATTTTGTTCTCCTAAATCTTGCAAATAATCTTCTATTCCGGCCATACAAGTTCTCCTTTATGATAGATCTTTCCTCGACAAGTTTTATCTATACTGCCTATTTCTCCTTCAACATGAATTTCTCCGCCAAACATATCTAATCCAGTTCTGTATCCTGTATTTCCTTTAATGAATATTTTTCCGCTAACCATGTTGTTTCCCACTTGATCTCCTGCATTGCCTTTAATTATTATTTTTCCAGAACGCATTCCCATTCCAGTATCACGACCCGTTGCGTTGCCATTTACTATTATCTCTCCGCCCCACAAACTACTTCCTGTGTTTCCAGTAACGTTTCCATGAACGATTATTCTGCCTCCATACATCATTTCATTTCCTGTGAAACCTTCTGTATCTCCCTTAATAACTAACGTGCCAGCTCTTTTTTTTAATCCTGTGTGAAAGCCTACGTTTCCGTTAACTAAAATATTTTTATCACTATCAAAACCTATGAAATATATTATTCTGTTCAAGTGTCTTGTTATTATTTCAAAATTTTTTGCTTTAGAAGCATTTATCAGTGCAGATAAAAAAAAACCAGAATGAACAAATGACAGGTAATCTTGCTTTTCTCTATACTCTTGAAGCATAAATGAAAAATCTCTGACATCATTCACTGTATACTTTAAATCTCTGAAGATAGTATAAAATTTTTGATAAGTATCAATACCTTTAACTCTATCTTTCAACCACTCATCATATTCATCTAATAACAAATCAAGAGTTGGATTGCTGACTACAACGATCTTCTTTTCTTCCTGAACTTTTTGTTCCTCTAATTCTTCCAAATAATTTTCTATTTCGGCCATATTTGTTTACCTTTATGATATGCTTTTAGAGTGCTTAGATTGTTTATCTCTAAATAAGGACGTTCTTCTCCATTTATGTGTACTTCTCCTGAAGCTTTCCAGTCATTAGATCCTGCGTATATGAAACCTACATTGCCTTCAACTATTAATTTTCCTCCTAGCATCATAACTGCAGTATAATCTCCAGCATCTCCTTTTATTGTTATTTTCTCTTTTAAATTTAGAAATCCTAAATTATCTATTTTTGTTTTCAGATGTTTTGTATGAATTTTAAACTCTTCTCCTTGACTGATATTTACTAATATTCCAATAAAAATTCCAGAATACTTTAACCGTTCATCTTCTTCGTACAATTTCAGCATTAATGAAAAATCAGATACATCTTTAGCATTGCAAACTAACTCTCTCAAGCAATCTATTGTTATATTTTCAGTAGTAATTCTGTGCTTTGTAAATTCTATCCTCTTAAGCCATTTCTCATATCTTTTACAAATCTCTTCAACAACAGGATTCTGAACTACTTGAATGGTCTTTACTTCTTGAACATTTTGTTCTTCTAAGTTTTGTAAGTATTCATTTAGTGCCATTGAAGATTAACTCCCCTCCGTGAAAGACTTTTGCTTTAGAATCTTTATGATACTCAAATCTAAGATCGCCTTTTACGTAAATTTCTCCGCCAAAAAAAGGACCTCCGCCATCTAAGTTTCCCATAATAATTAATTTTCCACCAGTCATATGTATTCCCGCATGCTCTGCGTTTCCTAAAATAGTTAGCACACCACTGCGCATATTCGTTCCTGCTACAAACACATTACCAATAATTTTTACTTTCTTTTTCTCAAGGTTTGAACATATATTTTCTATACCTTCATTTAGGTGCACAGCCATTATTTCAAAATCTTCTTCTTCACAATTATTTATTAATGCAGACAAGAACATTCCAGTCCTGTAAAAATATTTTCTTGCTTCATACTTTTTGAGTGAAATGGAAAAATCTCTTATATCTTTTGCAGTGTATTTTAACTCATTTATTAAACAAAGAGCCTCATCACAATCTAATTGCGCATCTAACCATTGCTCATATCTCCTACAAATCAAATCAAGAGTTGGATTCCTAACTACAACAATCTCTCTTTCTTCTTGAACTTTTTGTTCTTCAAATTCTTGCAGGTATTGTTCTAGTTCCATATACAAATTCTCCTTTATGATATACTGCCCCACTTCCCACCACTAAACCTGAAAGATCAATTTTAAGTTTTCCGTTTACGTGCAGTTCTAAATTTTCAAAGCCTCTTGTTGATGAAAGATCACCTTCAACAACCATTTTCCCTCCCTTAATTAACCCTCCGAGATCTTCCACATTACCCTTAACAATCATACAACCTCCTTCCATTTGAACTCCAGGCATAGTCGCATTTCCAGAAATAGTGACAGTTCCTTTTTTTAACCTAAATCCCATATAATATATGTCTTTTCTTAAGTGCTCAGTTATTATTTCAAAATTTTCTTCTTTGCTTTCATTAATCAAAGCAGCCAAAAATAATCCAGACACATAGAAGTCATTATCTTTCTCGCAAACTTTCATTTTTATGGAGAACTCCTTTATGTCTTTTGCAGTATATGAAAACTCTTTTACTTGCTTAATTGCATCGGTATAAATATCATTAAAATATCCTCCGAAAGTTGGTAATTTTTGTGCATCAAGCCAATCTTTAAAAATTTTGCACAAAACATCAGAAACAGGATTCTTAACTACAACAATCTCTTTTACTTCTTGAACATTTTGTTCTCCCAAGCCTTCCAAATAATTTTCTATATTCATTTTCTTAGTATTTTGTTTATTTCTTGAAAGAAGTTTTCTGCTCGTTTTAATGAAGTTATTGCTTTAGCTTTTTCTACAGATTCTTCTATTTCGTATGTGAATATTTTTCTTTTTTCTAATTCACTGTCAAAACTGATAACTAGTTCTTTGATTTTTGATTCTCCTATTTGCAATACTTCTTCTGCTTCACTCACTGCAGTGGCATACTCTTCTGCTAATTGTTTTTTTAACTTGTTATCTTCTTTTACAAAATAATAAACTAGTGCATGATAAGTTGCTTTATGCACGCCAATAGAAACATCCAATTTGTGATTGAAATGAGCCAGCAATGCCGTTGCTCCGAAAAACATGGAGTAATAAGCAGTATTTATAACCCACAAATTTGTGTCAATGTTTTCTTTTTCTTGAAGATCTAATAACTTCCTTGAAACAACTAAACTTTTATTGCTTTGGTCAAGAAAAAAACTTTTAGTCTTGGAACTTGGTTTAACTATTTTACCTTCTTCAATTAATTGTTTAATTATTCTGCTGCTTCGTTCTATCTTTTTTTCATCCAACATAATGTTTCCTCAACAAATTTAAAAAATGCTCTGCGCCATAAAGCACAACATGTTTTTTCAACAATTCATTTCCCACATTAAATTTTTCTGGGTGAGCCAACATTTCATGCAAGCTTTCTTCAAAAGCAATGTTTACATCAACATTACCAACACTCATCAAAGCATTCCTTGCTATGTTTTCAAATTTTCCGTAATCATATTCCTTAGGTATCAAGAATAATAAATCAATATCAGAGTTTTCTTTCGGTTTATTAACTTGACTGCCAAAAAGTACACAAACAAAATTTTTACTTATTTTTTGCAAATCTTCCCTGACAATTTTTAAAGAAATTCTTTTGCAAACATCTTCGGCTCTTTCACTTTCTGCCAGCACATAATTCTGATTACATCTTGTCAAATCAAGCTTCACAACTTTACTCTTACCCACATTTTTTATTTTAACATCATTTGTTTTGTTAAGATTTTTTATCGTTCTATATGTTTGAAAATATTTTTGTTTTAACTCTCTTGATAAATCCATTATAGTAAAATCTCTAGTCAAATCACTAAATAAAACCTTCAAAATCCTTAGCTCATCTTTCTTTAACATTTTTGTTATATTATTATAACATTATTGTTATATATAAAACTTTCTATCATTCCGGCCATATCTTTTTACCTTTCTGATATATTTTTGCTTCACAATTCAAGTACATTCCAAAATTGTTAAAAATTTCACAGTCTCCTTCAACATAAATTTTACCTTCTGAGTTTCTCATTGCAGAAATGCTTGCATTACCTTTCACAGTAACTCTTCCTGAACTCATTTCTGCACAAATAGCTTCTGCATCTCCGTATATA
>JACRAI010000017.1 GCA_016213425.1 archaeon
ATTACGAAGTCAAGGTAATGCACAAGGTGAATTAGAAAGGCTAGTTCAGTTAGCACTTAATGTTGCCGGAAATAAATACATAAAGACATGATCAATTTCTATTTTCAATATACCTTTATTGATAGAGTATTTGTGTATTTGTTTTAAGTCAAATCTAATCAAAAGATAATTTTTTATTCAACTTCTCAGTCATTTTCCTCAATTCAGGGCTTATCTCAACTTTATACTTCGCAGCATTTTTCAACTTCTTGTATTTTTCAGGCAGCTTTAATAAATTTTCTTTTGTTTTATTTCTTATTTCTTCCAATGAAGGCATTTTGTAGATAATTTTTCCTTTTTCCATCACTTTAACTAATAATTCCTTCCCATCTATTTTTTCATCCCTTAATGCTAAAATATCTTTTATATAATTTTTGTTTTTGTCTGTTATTCTATAAACTTGTTTTTTTCCGGGATAAGTGACTTTGCCTTTGCTTAATTTCATTGTTGGAAGATGCTTATTTTTATTATTTAACTCAACTAATTTGTAAACAACATCGCAGTAAGGAGCATCTTTTGAAACGCCCATTGCAGTGCCAACTCCAAAAGCATCTATTAAAGCGCCTTTTTTCAGCAATTCTTCAACTTTGTATTCATCAAGATTGCCGCTTGCAAAAATATTGACGTATTTTAATCCGTTTTTATCAAGAATTTTTCTTGCAGATTTGCTCAAAGCAACTAAATCGCCAGAATCAAGCCTTATTGCTTTAAGCTTATGTCCTTGCTTTTTTAATTCTTTGGCAACCAAAGCTGCTTTTTCTACGCCTTTTAATGTGTCGTATGTATCAACTAAAAATATTGAAGTGTCCGGGAATGTTTTCGAATAAGCCCCAAAGCTTTTTTCTTCTTCTTCGAATGCCATTACAAAGCTGTGCGCCATTGTGCCATAGATTGGAATTTTATATTTTAATCCAGCAAGAACATTTGATGTACCGACACAGCCTGTAATGTAAGAAGTTCTTGCCACTTTCATTCCAGCATCTGTGCCTTGGGTTCTTCTTAATGAAAAATCAATTACGGGCTTATTTTTTGCAGCATAAACAACCCTTGAGGCTTTTATTGCAATTGTAGTTTGGAGATTTATTGCGTTTAACAAAAATGTTTCAACAATTTGCGCTTCAATTATTGGTGCTGTTACACTTAAAATTGGCTCATTGGGAAAAAATATTGTGCCTTCTGGCAGTGCAAAAACATCTCCAGTAAATTTGAAATTTTTCAAATAATTTAGAAAATCATCTTTGAAAATTTTTTTTGATTTTAGAAATTTTATATGTTCTTCTGTAAATCTTATATTTTTCAAATAATTAAATGCATCTTCCAAACCTGCTGCTATAAAATATGACCTGTTTGGCGGCAAATCCCTGATGAATAAATCAAATGTTGCAGTGTCATTAATTTTGTTGTCAAAGTAACTGGCGCACATTGTAAGTTCGTACAAGTCCGTCAATAGAGCAAAGTCTTTCTCTTCAGCCATAGAATAGAAATAACTTTGAGTTGTTTATAAATTTTATTTTTGTGAGGATAAAAAACCTAATACTCAAAACTTTGCCCGCAACCGCAAGAGCTGTGAGCATTTGGATTGCTTATCTTAAAGCCAGCTCCTTGCAAGCTGTCAACATAATCAAGCTTTGCGCCTTTCAAGAATTGCATGTTCTCTTTGTTGATAATTATTTTAACACCTTTGTCTTCAAAAATCAAATCTAAGTCATTAGTGTTGTCATCTAGTTCTAAACCATACTGGAATCCAGAGCAACCCCCCGGCACTATCTCAACTCTTAATCCGCTTCCTTCCTTATTGTTTTCCTTTAGAACTTCTTTCAGCTTTTCAGCTGCTTTGTTGGTGATTATAAACTCTTTTCCTTCGTCAACCTTAGATTCTTCAACTGCTTTGTTTAGTTTTTCCTGTGGAAAAAACTTCATCACTACATTCTCATGCAAAGTGGAATAAACTTTCGGTGCAACTTCCGATAACTTTAAGCCAGTTAAGGAATTTAAAATTATACCCTTAAAATAATTTGCGCTTGAAAATTCCAAAAGCAGAATAGTTAAACTTGCTACTAAAAAACCCCGCGAGAGCCCTAGTATCGCACCGCCCCACCTATTCAAAACACTCACCGTCTCTA
>JACRAI010000124.1 GCA_016213425.1 archaeon
TGTTGTTAAATTAAAAAACAATGGTGAAACAAGAGTTAAGAAAGAAGATGTTCTTGTAAGATTAAAAGGAATTCAGCCTCAACAATTTGGAAAAAACGATGATCAATTCATGCTTCATCCAGAAGATGATTTAGAGTCAAGAACAACTTTGGATGATGGAAGTATAATTGATAGCACTCCTGTTTTTGTCGAATTTAAGGAATTAAATCACATAACTAAAATTCAAGGAAATGTAGTGAATTTGCCGTTACTTGCAGAAGTTTGTTATCTTTATCAAACAAAAGCAGTAACAAAGCTGTGCGTTAGAAAAGATTTGCTTAACCCTGCAGATGGAGGATTATGCGAAGTTAGTCCTAAAGGTGAGGTTCCAGTTCAAAACTCGGGAAGTTTAGTTCATGTACAAAATGTAAGACAAGCTCCTCAAGGCAAAGACAAATTAAGATTATCTTTTGACTTAGTTCACATAGGTGACGGAAATTTATTTGAGAAAGGAAGCATTTGTGAAGGAGAAAGAAAAGAAAATAAAGTTTATGTAAAAGTAGATACAGGAATTCCTGGATTAAGATGCACAGGATTAAATGATTTATCTGGAACAAGTGCTGGAGGAACTGTGACTTTATATGATGATAAAAAAACAATTAGTTGTACTCAAACACTTGAAGATTTAGGAGATTATGAAAAACCAGTTAACATTTTTGTTGATTATGATTATTCTAACACTGCAAAAGCAGAAATAAATGTTAAACATGTAGGGGAATAAATAAATCTCGTTCTTATTATTTTGTGCATATCTTAAGGTATTATCTTTTATTTGTTCTTTTCGCGCCAGAATGTTTCTGTACGAGTTCAAAAATTTGAGACCGCCTAGCGGCAAATTGATAAAAAATTAGGGTATTAATAAAAAGCGCAATGATTTGTGCCTACGAATCACTTGTCAGATTATCAATCTGCGGTGAAACCGCCAAGAGTTAAAATGTACAAAGAACTAAGCACGCACACTCAGAAACAAAAGGAAATAGAATTACCAATTCAAAATAGTTATTAATAAACTAATTGAAAACTATTCTGAACAATAACTTTTTTAAAGCGATCTTAATTAACTAGTTTTATGGATCCATTACCTAAAGAATTATACGAAATAATTTGTTGTCCTGATGATAAAGGAGATTTAAAGTATACTAAAGATAAAAAAGGATTAGAATGCAAGAAATGTAAGTTTGTTTTTCCTATAAAAGAAGGAGTACCCATTCTTTTGCCTAAAAGCATGCAGAAAAAATAATTGAAAACAGGTTTATTCAATCCCGCCACAACACAAGAACCTTTTTATAATAACACAAATTCTCTGCGTATTATGCCGCCGTGGCACAACCTGGTTAATGCGTAACCCTGGAAAGGTTATTTCCTAACGGATTTCCCGGTTCAAATCCGGGCGGCGGCGATTTATTTCTTTGGAAACATTTAATAACTAAGCAATTCAAATTTTATTTATGGAATCTTGGTTGTTTTTTTCGTTATTGGCGCCGGCAATTCTTTCTGTTGTGAATATTGTTGATAAATTTATTATGAGTAAAAAAATAAAGAATGTTTTTCCTTATTATGTTCTCTTAGGAATTATTTATTTTGTGATTTCTATTATTATTTTGTTTTTTGTTGGATTGCCAAAATTTAATGCTTCATTGAGCCTTTTTTTGTTGACTGGAGCGCTTCTTTCGTACTGTTTGGGGATTTATTTTAGAGTTTTGCAGATTGATGAAGTTTCTAGGGTTATGTCCTTAACACAGGTAACCCCTTTAGTTGTGACTGTTCTTGCCTTTTTATTTTTAGGCGAAAAATTTAGTTTACTAAAATATTTAGGGATTTTTGCTACGGTTCTTGGAGCGGTGATAATTAGTATAGAAATTAATACAAGAACCATCAGGAGAGCGGCAAAATACATGATTAGTTATGTTGTTATTATTGCAGTTCTTAACATAATTTACAAGCATTCACTAAGCGAGCTTAGTTTTTGGCAAGTTTATAGTTTAACATTATTTTTTGCCGGACTCTTTTTGTTTAGCTTTGGAATTTTAAAAAAAGGATTTAGTGAAATGTTAAAATTAGGAAAAATTGTGAAATACACTGTAACAAACGAGATTTTGACTGTAATGGGCTGGCTGGTTTATCTAAAGGCAATTTCTTTAGGTCCTGTCACTCTTGTTTCTTCATTAGCAGTTATTCAGCCTATTTTTGTATTGATTTATGCAACTGTTTTAAGTGTGTTCTGGCCTAGATTAATTAAAGAAATTCTTAATAAAAAAGAAATAACAAAAAAAATTGCAGGAGTATTATTGATAACTCTCGGAGCAATATTTTTAACGTATTAAAGTACTTGCTCTATAGAATAATCAGGATACTTTTGTTTTAATAATCTCTCAATTTTATCGGGAGGGCAGCCGCCAAAATGTTTACTTGCATTACAGTAGTCAGTTATTCTTTTATTTTTCTCTTCAACAATAAACATTCCTCCTCCAAGAACATTTAACGCCTCAGAATCTTGGTTTGAAATACACTTATACTTCTCAAGAAGTTCTATGTGATACTTACTTGGCAAAGATACAAGAACTAATCTTTCACTTCCGTTATTTCCAACTTGAAGAAGTAAATAAAGATTTATCCCTTCAGGTTTTTCTATGATCACTTGATCTTTCATTTTGGCCCTTAAAATTTTTACAAAGGTTAATTGTGCAAAAGATATATTTAAATCTTTTTATTCTAACAATTAAATATTATGTTACACATTTTTGTAAACTAGTAATATTTATATATCTGTAGTTATTTTTGCAGTGTATGCTTGACGTGAAGGATTTAAAAATTTTAAAAGAACTGGACATTGATCCTAGAATTCTCACAACAAAGCTTGCTAAAAAAATAAGATTAAGCCAGCAAGTTGTTGATTATAGAATTAGAAGATTAATGGATAAAGGAATAATCTCTGGATTCGGAACTGTTTTTAATTTTGCAAAAATTAATTATTCACAATACAGAGTTTTATTCACATTCAGCAGTATAGATCAGACTAAAAGAAAAGAAGTGATTGATTATTTAAGAAATCACAACAATGTTTATTGGGTTGCTTTGGTTGGAAGTAAGTGGGATTTATTTGTTGTTTTGTTTGTTAAGAACTTTGATGAATTTGAGAGATTTTTAGACGTTTTGTTCAATAAATTCTCAAATGAGTTAAGTGATTACGATGCATTATATGTTCCATATCATGAGTTTTATGGGCATAAATTTTTGGATCAAAAAAACACTAGCGTTATACGTATTAATTTTTCTGAAAAAGGAACTGTTATCTTAGATGAATTGGATTCGCGTATTTTGAAACAAGTAAGAAATAATTGCAGGTTTTCTAATTTAGAGATAGGTAATAAGTGCGGGGTTAGTTACAAAACAGTTCAGAACAGAATAAAAAATCTAGAAAGCAACGGTTTTATTTGTGGATATAGATTATTCTTGAAGAGCGAAATGCTAGGGTACACTGCTTATTTATTATTATTCACTTTCACAAGTTATGGAAGAGATATCGAAAAAAAATTGTTTAATTATGTTAGAAGCCACCAGTTAATTACTCAAGTAAGTAAGACTTTTGGAGGATGGAGTTTAATGCTTCACGCTAGGACTAAAAATAGGCGGGAATTGCAGGATTTACTAATAGAA
>JACRAI010000121.1 GCA_016213425.1 archaeon
ATATTCAGAAAGCCAATCCTCATTATGACCTAAAAGAACATCTCCAGTTGTAGTTTTAACAGATATACTAGTGCATTTTGGTACAGAAAATGAAAGCAATTCTTCACCACATAAACGTACAAGTATTTCATCAAAATCAACACCTGCACCTTCACTCATTGCTTGAGCTTCTATTAAAAGATTAGGAAAATACTTTTTCATACCTGGAAGAAATTTTTTTTCTTCATCAACCAAACTATAAAAATAATTCACACCATTGCGGCGATACATTTTTTTATTAGTTTCAATTCTTTTATTAATTCTTTCAGATAAAGCGCTTCCTAATTTAAACCCAAATTCATAATTATTTTTCGCCGCTATATTTATAAACGGTATTTCCATAAGGTTTGTTTATTTCAAGGGTATTTATTTTTTACTAAACAATTTCATTATTTCTCCAATTACTAGCACGCTAGAACTTACTCCTAAACAAATCATCCAATCTTTAAATGAAAGACTAACTGTGCTAAAAATTGTTTGAAAAAAAGGAATATGAATGATTATTATTTGAAATAAAAATGAGAGTAATACTGCTCCAATCAGCCACAGGTTAGAGAAAATGCCTAGTTTGAACAGTGATACTTTTTCAGATCTTTGGTTTAAAACATTGAATAATTGAAATATAACCAGCGTATTGAATGCAATCGTTTGCGCGTATGCAAGATCTCCTTTATAATAATTAAATACTGAAAGAGTGCCTACCATCATTATGATTCCTACAATAAACAAATTAACGCTTCTTTTTGTGTTGATTATTTTATCGCTTAATTTTCTAGGATTTCTCTGCATAATTCCTGGTTCTGCAGGGTCTAAACTTAATGCAGTTGCAGGCAGTAAATCTGTAACTAGATTAATCCATAAAAGATGTCTTGCTAAAAGGAAATCTTTTAATAAAAAAATAGTTGCACCAAATAAAGTTAATACTTCACCAATATTGCTTGATAACAAATATTGGACAAACTTTCTTATGTTATCATAAATTATTCTTCCTTCTTTTACTGCGCGGACGATTGTAGAAAAATTATCATCTAATAAAATCATATCACTGGCTTCTTTAGCCACGTCAGTTCCTGTAACACCCATTGCTATTCCTAAATCTGCTTTTTTTAATGCTGGAGCATCATTAACTCCATCACCAGTCATCGCAACAACATGTCCTTTTTTCCTTAAAGCGTTCACTATTCTTAATTTATGCGAAGGATTTACTCTTGCGAACACACTTATTTTTTCTATTTTTAATTCAAGTTGGGAATCACTCAATTCATCAAGCATAACTCCGGTAATTGCTTCGCCATCTAAAGACAAATCTTTTGCAATTGCTGAAGCAGTAGTTAAGTGATCTCCTGTGATCATTAAAACTTTTATTCCTGCTTCTTTGCATTCTCTTATTGATTCTTTAGCTTCAGCTCTTGGAGGATCTATCATTGCCTGCAATCCTACAAAGATCATATCTTTTTCGCAGCTTTCTAAATCTTCTTTGCTGCTTAATGGTTTGTAAGCAAAACCTAGAACTCTTAATGCTTGTTTGGCAAATTCTTCATTTCTTTGAATGATTTTTAATTTTTCAGGCCTAGTTAATCTTTCTATTTTTCCGTTCACTAATATTTTTGTGCATAATTCTAGAACTATTTCTGGAGCTCCTTTAGTGAAAGCAACTTTGTTATCTTTAAATGAGTTAATTGTTGTCATTCTTTTTCTTTCAGAACTAAATTCTATTTCTGCAAGTCTAGGAGTTTTATCTTGCAATTTGTGTGTATCTAAACCTGCTTTTTGAGCGCTCACAAGCAATGCCGCCTCTGTTGGATCTCCTATTAATTCTGTTTTTTCATCATCTACAATTAATCTGGCATCATTATTTATTGCACCTACAGTTAGCAAGAAATGTATTCGTTCATCATTCTTGCTGAAAGTTCCTTCTTTTGAATACCCGCTTCCAGTAACGTCAATTATGTCTCTGTTCACGTATAGGTTTTTAACAGTCATTTCATTGTGAGTTAAAGTGCCTGTCTTATCTGTGCATATTACTGTGCAAGCTCCTAATGTTTCAACGCTTGGAAGATTTCTTACTAAAGATTTTTTCTTGGCCATTCTTTGAACTCCTAAAGCCAAACTAATCGTTACAACGGCAGGAAGTCCTTCAGGAATGGCTGCAACAGCTAACGCTATTGCTTTTGAAAAAGTTGAAATTACTTCATTACCAAACCATAAATCTATTCCTGCCATTAATCCGGCAAGACTTATTACTAATATAGTTATGAATAAAGATAATTTTTTTAACTGAATTTGTAAAGGTGTGTCTTCTGATTCAGCAGTTCTGATCATTTCTGCAATTTTTCCAATTTCTGTTTTAGAACCTGTGCTTACAACTATCGCTTTAGAATGGCCGTTAGTTATTATTGTTCCTGAATAAATCATGTTTTTTCTGTCAGAAACTTGAGCGTTTTCAGATTCAATGCAAACTACTTTTTCTACTGGAAAGCTTTCCCCTGTTAATGCTGCTTGCTGAGCTTTAAGGTTCACGCTTTCAAAAAGTCTTGCGTCAGCAGGCACTTTGTCGCCTGTTGAAACATAAATTATATCTCCTGGAACTAAGTCTTCTGCGTTTATTTGTTGTTCTTTTCCATTTCTAAGAACTGTTGCTTTGCTTGAAATTAGTTTTTTCAAAGCATTGATTGCTTCTTCAGCTTTGTATTCTTGCCAGAAACCAAATATTGAATTAATTATGACAACAACACCTATAACTCCTAGATCAATAAAGTGTTTTAAGAAAAAAGTTATTATCATTGCAGTAAGCAAAACCCAAATCACAGAACTGTTGAATTGTGCTAAAAAAATTTTTATTGCTGAGATTTTTTTTTGTTCTTGAATTGTGTTATTTCCATATTTTAATTGATTATCTTTAACTTGTTCTTCACTTAATCCATTAATTGATGAATTCAAACTTTCAAAAACCTCTTTTAATTTTCTACTGTGATAATTCATACTAGAAAAGGTGTTATATTGGTATATAAAAGTTTGTGGTTTACGGTTCGCAGGTACTGCAAACCAATATCATGCCCTTAACTAATAAAATAAAACTAGATCAATCCTGAATCTTCATGAAGTTCAAGAAACACATCATCTGCTTCTTTTATTGAAGGAACATCCAGTAATGATGAATATTGATAAACATCACTCTGCTTTGAAATATTTATAACCCGGTCAACTCCTTCTTTTATAATGGAACTGCAATTTTCGGTGTTTGGAGGATTATCAACTAAATCACTAAAAATAAGAGTATACGCTATAAATTGATGTGAAGGATTTCTCACTTCTTTAAATTTCTCAATAAGTTTTTTATCACAATAAAAATTCTCTGAAGGCCTGTTTTCTTTTTCAATTAAGTAATCGCTCATTATTTGCATGTACTCAACTAAAAAATCATTATTTTTAAATTTCGACATGTACTCGCTAGTTATCCAGTGAAGATTTGAAAGCCAATCTTTTGGGTCATCAGTTTCAGAAGTCATAGCTTCAATTTCTCTATTAATAATATCTTTCAGGTTGTCTTCAAATCTTTTCAGAGTCATACTTAAGTTAGGGGTTTTTCAGTATATAAAAGTTTGGAGTTTTTGTACGTGGAAAGCTTTAAATATACAATAATTTTTATTGCTTAAAGAAAGAGGTGCTTAATGACAACTGCTAAAGATTTGATGCAAACAGATTTTGTTAAACTTGATATTGATGATACTTTATCGAAACTGATGGGAGTAATTCTTAAACAAAATGAAACTTACGCATTATTATATTCAGGAAATACTTACAAAGGATACGCAGACAAAAAAGCGTTAATAAGATC
>JACRAI010000125.1 GCA_016213425.1 archaeon
ATAAAATTAACAAAAAAACCGTTGGTGTAATTGGATGCTTCATAAAGAGTGATTGAATTTGGTTGTATAAAAATGTTTGGAGTGAATCTGTGGTTTGAGGTGTGCAGTCAGGGGTTTGATGGCAAAAGTATATTTATACTGCAAACTACAAACAAGAACTGCAAACCATCGCTTAATCAGAACTTAAAACCAAAAAATAGAATGATGATTAAGATTTATAATTATAAGGTATTGCTTGATCTAAAACAGTATTAAGCGCCCATCCAATTCCAATCATTCCTCCAGCAAATGCTGCATAAGTTGCCAGTTCAGGCCAGTTTTGTGATGTGCTATAGGAATACGCAGCTATGCCCCCTAAAAGTTCTGTATTCATTACTGTGAAATATCTTGTTTTTTCTATAAAGGTATTTTTTGGTTGAAATCTTAAAGGAATCTCTTTCAGGTCAGTCTCTCTACCTTGTTTTCTTAATTTTTTCTTTTTTAAGAACTTGTCACTTATCGCCCAAGCAGCCAATAAATAAGTTAAAAATGCAGGTATTAAGTAGCGATTAAACTGGTATTGATCATACTCTGTGAGCAGTTCTTGAGAAGTCTTGCTTGCTACCCCTTCTTGATAAAGCATTACCGGAGGAAAAAATCTGCATAAAGTATATTCCCAATCTGAATTAAATCTTTGAAAATCCTTATGATGTCCTATTTCATGACCGGGAATTGATTCTAAATTACTATAAGTAACAACTGTTTGAGACATTGGATTATAGTAATCTCCTCTGAAAAGTTCAGCCCATAATTCATCTTTTATACATATTAGAACTCCTAGTGTTGAACGAGCAATAATATTATTTCTTTTTTTCACTTTTTCATCAAAAAACAAACGATAACCATCATACAATGCTTCATTATGATTTATTCTAACTGTTAAATCTTTAATTTCAGAATTATTTTCAAGCATTGAAAGCACTGCTTTTGATTTTTTATCATCCAAACCCCAACCAACATTATGATCCCAAAAAAATATTTTTACCGGTACAGACATAACTTGTCCGCAAATTTGTGAAATTAACCAGTCCTCACTTTTGATTAATTTATATCTCTCAGTGTTAATTTCAAAATGCTTGTTAAAGTTGATATCTTTAGTTAGTAGAATTCCTTCTAATGAGTCTTCTTTTTTTTCTCCATTAACAAAAGTGTTTCCTTCTTCAGTGATAGTTACCTCATCCCCATCTTTTTCAGCATAATTTGCACCAGTTACTTTGATTTGTTCAGGTAAATGATATTCTTCTCTAGGTTTGTTTGGAGCTCCATTTAACAAATACCAAGGAGCCAATCCTAATGTGAGTAATCCTAATTTTTTAAGCCAATTCATGAATGGTGTAAAAGAAGAAAGAATTATAAATCTTTAATATTACTATTTTTGTTTTCCTTTATTTTCTTTTAGCAAGTTGGTTTCTTCTTGTGCGAATATAACTGCTAACATAACTAGTTGCACTAATTAGTGCTAGTCCTAGGATGAATAAAATTTGGCCAGGCTTCCAAACACAGTTATAACTTAATTTTCCAAGAGTGAAACTCTCACTATAAACACGAGCTTCTTGAAATACTGGAAGACAACCAGTTTTCGAGTAGTATGAATACATAGTGGGGCCTGAAAAAAGTATTAAAAAAACAATAACTGCTAAACTTATAATTAATTTCCAATTTATTTTGCTTTCGTTCATATAGCTTGTTTTGATTAGTAAGATATAAAAACTTTAGCATTTATTAAACAAAATATGGAAAAAAAGATTGATTACAAAATAATAATAGATTTAACACCTCTAACGATCCCTTATGATTCTAGGCTGGAAGCAATAAAGTATCAAGATGGAACTTGGCAATTTATTCAAATTTACAAAACAAATCCTGAGTTTGATATTTTATCAAAAACTCCAAAAACCACTCAAGAAACTCTAGATTTTCTTCATAAACTAAATGACAAAATAATTTTAGAAAGACAAGGCCTAGAAAAACTTGAAAATAATCTAGAGTTCTTAGCAGACGCAGTTAAAAGATAAAAATGAAGTATGACAAATCCAAAATGATTTATTGCAAAACGCTAACATTGCTAGATTTATCAGCATTATGTCCTGGTTTAAGTGCAGATGTAACGCATGACGAAGGAAACTGGAGTGCTGAACTAATTTACAGAACTGCTTCTTCAAACTATCTAGATAGAGAAAAATTAAAAGAATCAATATTAGAAAAAAGAAAAGTCTTGGATAAACTTGAGAAAGATCTAGAATTAATCATTAAAACAATAAAACAATGAAAATAGCTCACTTTATTGAATTAAGTGTTTTTGCCAAACCTGAAGAAAATGTTGACGCGCTAAAGCAGGGTTTGACTGATTTAATTCCTTTCAATCTTGAAGAGGAAAGAATAGAGTTGCAAGAACAAGATGCTTCGAGCTTTGAAGGAAGAACAATAAAAATATTCACTATAAATTTAACAAAAGAAAAACACACAAATAAATTCTTGAACTTTTTAATAGAAAATTTATCTGAACACATGAAACAAACAATAAAAACACAGCTAGACTCAAGAATTGACGAAGAACTTCATTTTTATTTGAGATTTGATAAAACAAAATGGGTGACTGAGAAAAAATTATTTCTTACAGATGGAGGAGATTGCTATCACATAAAAATTACTGCCGCAGCATTTCCTAAAAGCAGAGAAAATGCAATAAAAATTATTAAAAATTTTTTAGTCTAACTTTTTTCATTGTTGAAGTGGCTGAAAGTTAAATCCGAACGAAGTGATGCAAATGGATACTGATAGGTTCGAAAGACGCTCATGAGTTCAATCTATAGAAATCTTTAAAAACATTAATCACATATTGATAGTTAAAAAGGTGATATTATGAAAGTAGCTCCATTAAATGCAAGTTTTACATTAATCAGTGTTTTAGGTTTATCATTCACTTTATTATATGTTTACCCTAGCAGTCCTCCTTGGGGTACGGCATTTTTAATCGTGTTTTTGTGCATGCTTATTGCTAGTTTTATATCAATGAGTAAAGGACCAACACCGGATTATCAATTAAAATAGTTTAAAAAACTTAAAGTAACTTAATCTGGCCGCCATATACTGTCATTATTTTTTCGTATTCATGCAGTCCGCTTATAGAAATATCTAGATGAAT
The DNA here is from genome assembly GCA_016213425.1 of archaeon. Taxonomy (GTDB): domain Archaea; phylum Nanobdellota; class Nanobdellia; order Woesearchaeales; family ARS49; genus JACRKG01. Next base: position 3,185 of record JACRAI010000125.1, read on the forward strand.
TCTTCTTATTGCTTCAGCAACAAAAGGTTCTAAAGGAATAATTTTTATTTTATCAAAATCTTTAACAAAAGGTTTTAGAGGAACTGTGTTACCAAAGTAAATAGCATCAAACAAGTTCTCATCAAATATTTCTTTCAAGTTTTGTTCTGCTTTATGACTGAGAACAGGATGGCATAATAATGCAACGAGCTTGTTAACACCTTCTTTCTTGTAAGCTCTAGCTGCGTTTTTTAAAGTGCCTAAACTATCTCCTATATCATCAATTATGAATCCGTCTTTACCTTTAACATCTCCTATAATTGCGTGAATTTCTGCAACATTAGCTGCAGGTCTGTGTTTATCTGCAACTGCTAGAGGTAGAATCATTTGTTTACCATTTCGTTCATACTCATGAGCCACAATGTCTCTTAAACTTCTAGCTCTTTTAACTCCGCCACCATCTGCAGTTCCAATAAAAACATTATCATCCGTTTTAAGTCTTTCAATTAATAAACTTGCAACTAAATAAGAAAATTCTAAATGCTCAAATCTTATTCCTAAAAGATTGTAAAACGTTTGTATTCCTTTATTATGAACATCAACACATAAAGCACTATTTGCTTGATTCATCAAATCTTTAGCAACAATTCCAGCAGGAACAGGCTGTCTTGCTCTGGTTTGCCTATCTCCTCTCTGACCGAATAAGTAAGGCATTATAACATTCATTCTGTTTGCACATCCACCAGCTCCGGCTGCATCCAGGAATTGCTCTAATTCATATTTTCTCTCTCCTATCGGTGGAACGTATGATTGGAAAACAAAAACATTTTTTCCTCTAACACTATCGTTAATTTCTATGTCTGTTTCACCATCATCAAATTTTTTAACTTCACAATTACCTAATTTAATATCAAGAATTTTACAAACATTTTTAGAAAAATCTTGATGCTCTTTCGGAGATACATCAAAAATAGCTAGTTCACCATATTTACTTTCCATGTTAGGCCCAACTCATCAAATTATATCTTGTCTTTTTAATTTTTTCTATTAAAAAAAACAAGCTTTTTAAAAAGTAAATTTTACTAGCTTAGAAAACCTTTCTCTTGCTCTAACAAATCGGGAGCTCCTCCACCATGCCAAGAAACTCTCGGTTTTACACGCATTGGAAAAATCTTTTCATTAACATCATCTATTGCAAGACAAGCTCCAGGCACACCAGGCAGATATTGTAATTCGATATCTAAACTTTTTCTTAAATAACTCTGCATTAAACTTCCTAAAGCTTCTGTATCTACTTTAGCGGTTAACTTGTGAGCTAGAATTACATCGCTCTGAGTCATTGCGTCAGTATGAATTTTTCCAGGCTGCTGAGTTGCTAAAACAAGAGCAATTCCAGGTTGTCTTCCTTCTCTTAATAGCGTTAGTAATGAGTCTGTCGCGCCTGTTTTACCTGTTCTAGGCAGAAATTCATGACATTCATCAATACAGATCCACACATTAGGCAAATCGCTCTTAACTTTTTTCCCACCAACAAAATGAATTGCTGACTGAATTGATTGTTGTTCTTCTTCTTTTCTAACTTTCATTCGTTCAATAAACAACTTACTGCAAACAAAACCCATCGCTAAACACTTAATTTTCCAGCCATTAGGCATAACTGCATAAGGGCTCATGTCAAGAACAGTAATTTCTCCACCTTTAACTAATTCTTTTATGGGCGTTCCTTTCTCACTGAATAAACCCCATTGTTCTGCACTCGTAAATCTATTGATTGCTGCTTGTCGTGTTTGTTTTTCTTCTTTTTCATCGTGCTGAATAAAATGAATTATATCTTTAATAGAAAAATTTTCTTGTTTAACTTGCAGTGTTAAAATTATTCTTTCGATGTAAACAGCTAAAGGATCATTCATGTGAAGTTCAAAAGCATTCCACCAATCTTCAGGATTAAGCTCTGAAGGTTTTATTGAAAAAGGTTTATCGGTGGGAATTTTTTTATTTTTATAATCTTCAAAGTGACCTTCAGGGGTGTAAATTGTGATATCAACTTTTTCAGGCTTCAAACCCCACTCACTTAGTAATTTGATATCTTTATTATTAGGGTACTTCATAGTCCAGAAAACACCCATAGTGTCAAGCATTATAACGCTAATTTTTTTCCCTAAATCTTTAGGTAAAGATTTTATTCCTTCAGCAATAACTGAAATTGAGTAGCTATTATGAACAATTATGTCATTTGCAACAAAATTGTGCAGTTCAGGTACTGTTATATCATAAACTTCCTGTTCTCCTTCCACCAACCCAATAGAAACAATCTCGTCCCAAAATATGTCTGATTGAGCTAATAATTTTAATCTGTCATTATTTACTACTTCTGCTATCTGTAATAATTTTTGTCTAGAGGGAGAATATCGAGTGCTTTCGCGCATTGCTTTTGGATGCCTGTAATTTAGTGCTCGTCCAACTTGTGCCCAATTGTCTGGTTTGAATGTGTTCCATATTTCTTTTGGAACTGTGTCAACGTTAGGGTTCATCTTTATTTTTGCAAAGTGGTTTAGAGCTTCTTGCATTCTTTCTTCTTTTTTACCGAAAAAACCAATCTCATTTATGAACTTCACAACATTTATGCTGTTTAATTCTAATTCATAAGATCTGAAATAGTTATCTTCTTTGTTTTTGATTGTTTTCTCTCTCATTCTTGATAAAATTTCGAACCTGAGAAGTAAATTTTGTATTTGATAAATCATTTTTCTAGATGAGGAGCAATAACTTACTGCCCACCCGTTGTGCGAAAAAATGCTTCCGTCACAACTGAATAGTCTGCTCAAAAAGAGTGCTAATTTATTCTTTGGCAACTGCATTACTTCTTCAGGTATTTCTTTTTCTACTGCTAATTTTCCGTAAACTTTATGTTTTTCAAAAAATTCTCTTATCTTCCTTTTTTCCTTCCATTTTCTTTTCTCTTGTCTGGAATTTATTTTATAACAATAGTTTTTGTTCAAGTTAGTCAGCTCTAGGTAGTGTGCAAAAATCTTGATAGACTCTTCTAAATCTCTGACTATTTTTTCATCTGAATTAGTAAAAAAAAGAGGCATTTTAGTGTGTCCTTCGGCGATCATATATGCCAAAATTTTAATTTCGTGTTCGGGCATGTTTTTTGATCCGAAAGAAGGCAGTTTTCTAGGAGTTGCTATTCTAGATCCAACTGTTAAATTCTCAGTAGGCATCCAACCATTGATAGTTAGCAAAGGATGTTCTGGTGTTAATCCTATTTCTCTCCCACTTCTTAAGGTTATTCTGAGTATTTTATTAACCGTTCTTTTAAAAAATTCAGTCTTGTTAGAGTGTGTGATTTTTAAATCGTGGTTTAGCGCTAATATTTGTGTTTCTTCTTTTTCAAGATCTTTCACGTACTTCAATCTTCCATCTGCCAAAGTAACAATTGAATCTCCAGTCAGACACTTTCCCGAACCTCTTTTACCGCAAACAAAAACAACATGCGCTTTATTAACATCTAAATAAACATTTTGCGCGAGAGTAACTTCTTCGCCCATCTTAACATAATGTTTTCCTAAAAGAACAGTTCCTTCAATA
>JACRAI010000123.1 GCA_016213425.1 archaeon
AAATCCTTAGGAAGAAACAATTGGTTAAATCCAAACCACAAAAACACCAAACTAATACTAATTCTTACTAAAATAGAAGAATACTCTTCAAAAATTTTTAAGTCCATAAAGAAAGAAAAAAAATGATGATTTATAAAACTTCCTTAGAAGTTCGGAGTGTTGAATCTTTTCAAAAGACTTTTAAATGAACACCACAAACTACATTCAGTTTTGCCACCGTGGCACAACCTGGTACTGCGCGGGTCTTGAAAACCCGTTCCAGAAATGGTCTCCCAGTTCAAATCTGGGCGGTGGCGTATCATTTTTCAGGTCTTAAAAATGACAAACTCATTGAATCTGAAAAAGTAAAGTTTTAAATAAGAGTTTGCCTTATTAGGTTATATGGATACTGAAACTGTGTGTATTTCAAAAGTTGAGTATGAACTTTTATTAGAAGAAGTAGGAATACTTAGAAATCCTAAAATGGTTGAAGCTGTTGAAGAAAGTGATAAAGCAAAAGCAAAGGGCGTTAAAACCTGGAAGTTAAAAGTTTAAAGATATTCTTTGTGCGAACCTGCAGCAACCACAACAATTTCTTAAATATTTTCTTTTTCAAAGACTCAGAAAGCATTCATACCTACGTCTGGACTCGGTGAAAAAGTTCCTTAAACAAAGTAATTCTAGACTTTCCCTATTTGCAGTGTTTTAAAGGTTATCTTTTTCGCGTCACAGACAAGCTTATCAAGTTGCAGGTTTCATACAGGGATTTATGTCCAGTCTCTGTATTATTGGCTGACTGCTTGAAAGAGGCTTCGATGATCACACTCTTTTTCAGAGCACCCGAAATGTCCACGTAGAAATATTTTATATTCTTTAATATTTAAATAAATTTGTATTCTATAAGACACTGATTGACACATTTGTGGCAAAAGATTTTTATTCTCATAAAAAAGGGAGTGCCTAATGAAAAGAGGTTTGATATTTCTTAGTACAGTTCTTGCTTTGGCAAGTTGTAAAACTAGTAATTCTCTTATAGAAATAGAACAAGAAATTAAGCAGACATCAGAACCAGAAGTTGTTATTTTAGAGGAAGAGGATGATTTCTTAACTAAAGAACAAAAGCATAAAATAGCTCTTCAAAAATATATTCCTTTAACTCCTGAAAATAAATTTAATGCGGACGGCAGTGAGAAAGCTCCTTTTAATTTACTTGAAGGCGGTTTAGAGGAATATATCAAAAAAATTTACATAATTAAAGATAAAGATTTCTATCATGAATACAAGTGGGCTGCTGCACACGCGCATACAGATGAAAGAATAATTTGTTTGCCAAAATGGTATAACAAATCTCTTTTATTTCATGAAGCTGCACACGTAAGACAAGGAGCGCTAGATGAAATAACTCTTTTTACTGAAAATTGGATTGGTGTAGCAAACATACGTTATGGTTCTTTAGCAGACGTAACTAATGAAGATGTTTTGTGGAAAGATGGAACTGACGAACCTAGAGAAGGTTGCGTAACCGCTTATGGAAGCACTAATTCTTATGAAGATGTAGCCACTTTCGTTGGAGCTTTAGGATATGAAAAAAGTCCTTTAGAAGCGCTAATAGACTTAGATAATAATATTGATGAGTGTATTGAAATGTATCCTTTATATTTCTGTGATAAAAATGATGCCAGATATCAGAAAAAGTTAGATCTATTATATGAGTACGGATTTTTTAATTATCAAGAGTATTGCAGCATGACTGAAAATTTAGGCTGCTTGAGATATTTATGGAAGAATTAATTCTTTTTCAAAACATAAAAAAATTGGTGTGCAAAATAATTCGGAGCAAGTGCACAGATTTTTTTCCACCAATTCCATTTTTCTTTAGGAAAATTATCAACAAAATCTGAAGGTCTAAAATCAAAAACTTCAATTTTCAAACCTGCTTTGTAAAATAATTCTTCCCATTCTTGAGTTTTAAGAAAGCTTACATGAGTTCTGTGGAATAATTTGAATCTGTTATAAGTTCCATGATTTCTTAACTTATCAATTGTTCCTGCGATGCTTGAACCGTTGGGCATTGTTAAAAGAATTCTTCCATTCTTGTTCAATAAGAAAGCCATTTTTTTGATTGCGTCTAAAGGATTTTCTATATGCTCAAGAAATTCTGAAGCAACTATGACATCAAAAGTTCCTAATTGTTTTTTCAAAAATTCTTTACTTGATTGAGTCAGGTCTAAAAAGTAAAATTCTGTAAATTCAGTCCAAGATTTTCTTGCCGCTTTCATTGAAACATCTAATCCTACTTTTCTAGGTATTTTTACTTCAGTAGTTACAGGATAAAATCCGCAGCCAATATCTAAAAGTGATTTGCCTTTAGCATACTTATTTATGAATTCAATTCTTTGCCTTGCAGGCTTCCAATCATTGTAAGGAAAATCTTTGAATTTGACAAAAAATGTTGCATCAATTTTTTTCTGTCTATCAGCTTCCTTTAATATTAGTTTTCGATCCATGATAGTTTAAAACATAACTTAATGTATAAATGTTTCTAAATTTACAACAGAGTTGTCTAGAATTATAAAACGATTAAAGAAACATTTAAGCAAGAGGAGAAACAACAAAAGAAAACTTGTTTAATGCTTTAAACCAGCAACAAACTAAGTGATCTAAGCGCGTACGTAAATAAATCTCGCATATTTTCCTTTTTCTTGAGTCACATCTAAACTTATATGCCAATTTTTTCTTCTATATCGGTAGCGAAAGCGGTAAAGGCGATGGAATCGAACGGCCCGCCATTGCCAAGCACAATGGTGTGGTCATTCAACTGAAGTTCCCGATAGGAAGGATCCGAATCTTTGACGCTCTTTAAAGATTCAAGCATCAATTGCCTAACTCGCTCTTCTGAGATC
>JACRAI010000132.1 GCA_016213425.1 archaeon
AATAATCATGATTTTGTTAGTTTTAGGCGGATTATTCGCACTTGTTTTTCTAACTGAAGACTCTAATGTTGACTACAGCAAAATTCATGACAGACAAAAAATCACTAATATTTTATCAATTATCTCTTTAATGAGCTCTAATTTTGGAGGCTCAATGACAGATTTATTAAAAGATTGTGTCGACTACCCGCCAAGACTTTATTTAGGTACACAATCTTCATGCGATTACTCTAAAGAAAAAATAAATGAATTATTATCTAGTAATTTACCAGGTAGAGCTTACTACTTTGAGCTAATAGGCGCAAGAGACTTCAAAATATGCAGTTCTAGAGAATGCACTCCTTGCAGTGGAGAAAAAGAACTTCAAGAAGCACAAATATTCTTAAGTATAAATGTACCAATGACTTTACATTTGGAATTGTGTCAGTGAGATTAGCTTGCGGTTACCACAAACCTTGAACCAAAAACTCAAAACTATTTTTTTACCGCAGTAAAAAAAGAAGTCACTTCCCACGCGTTTTGATGTTCAGTTTTTTCTTGTTCCAATTCTATTATTCTTAATTGTTCTAGAATCATTCGAAGATCTGACTGAACATATGAAAAAGAAGCCATATCCGTAGGTAAAGTTCCTGTTACTCTACCTCCTTTCTTTGTTACTCTTAAAACTTCAGGCACTGTAACTACAAAACTTCCTTGAGCTCCTTCGTAATCAGTTTGAAATTCATGAAGAGCATGACTAGCAATAACTAAATCAAAAGTTTTGTCAGGAAAAGGCAAACATTTCATATCTCCAAGAACTAAATTATAATTAGTTAATTCGTATCTTTCTGCTCTTTTATTTGTTTTTTCAATAAATTTTTTGACAAAATCAACTCCTATCATTGTACAGTTTGGATTTTGCATTGCTAACCAAACAAGATTAATTCCGTAGCCGCTTCCTAAATCTAATATTAGTTTAGAATTGTTAATTCTTGAACTCAAATACTCTAAACGTATCTTAATAGATTCGAAATCATTTTTTAAGCAATCTAGATAAATCCCTTTTTCTGAAAGAAATTCCCACCGTGATTTATTATACTCTGTGGAAGAGTGCACTTTGTCAAATAAATCATCCATTTCATTAATGGTTTCCTCCTTATATTTATTCAGGAGAAGTTCTCTTAGTTGATCTCCATCCAATCGTTCAGTGTAAAAAGTAATATTCTCTTTAAGATAAGTTTCTAAGTCCATATGTAAAGATTCAATCACCCATATAAAAAGCTTATTATTTTACTATTGAACAGTAGTTAAAAATAGAAAACTTTATAAATGAGTTATGTTTCTTACTACTAAAAACAAATATTTGGAGGAAAAAATAAAATGAAAAAACAAGAACAATCAATTGAAGATTTTGTAGGTAAAGCAAGAAGAGCAAAGAAAGTTGAAAAAGTATGTGGACATTTAGATAATGCTTTAAAATTAGGAGCAGACAAAAAATATATCGCAAGTGTTTACGAGGAAATTTCAGGAAGAACTGAAGATCCCGCCACAAAATTAACTTACTTTTCAAAAGCTTCAGCTCTCTACGGAAGTCAAGGTGTTTTGGCTGAAGATGATTTTGTGTGCTCAAGCGAAAGTGCAGATGATCAAGCAATGGTAGACATAGCAGAAGGCATGACTGGAGATTATAATCCTGCAGATCAAGAATTAGTACTTGAAACACAACCACAAACTCAACCTCAAGGTTTCTTAGAAAGAGCAAAAGCTAAAGGACAAGAATTAAGTGACAAATTAAGTGATCCTGCAGGCAGACAAGAAATTAAAGAGCGCGTTGTTGAAGGAACTAAAGATGCTTATCATGCAACCGCACAAGCTGCAAAAAAAGGTTATAGTGCTGCAGCTCCAGTAGTTCAAGGTTGGTGGGGTAAAGCTAAAGAAGGAGCGAAAAATATAGCTGACAAAATCAATCCTCCAGCACCGACAATTGAAGATCTAAACAAAAAAGAAGCAGAAAGAACTGCAACTAATCAAGCTCAAGACGCAGCAAGAATTGACAAAGGCACTGCTGCTTGGGAAAAATTCCAAGCAAAATACGGCAGAAGAAAATAAAAATAACACTTACGCAAAGGCGCTTAAGCAGGTAAGAACATGAGCGGAATATACGAAAGGAATAGCAATAACAAGTATATTAATGAAGATGAAAAAAAAGTAGATCTGCTTAATTTTATTCTTGGCAACTTAGATGGAAATCTTTCAAAATTAAGTGAAAACTTATCAAGTCCTCAAACTCAAAGGAGAATAAATGAGTTTGTTGGATCATTAGAAGAAAAAATTAAAGAAAAATTTTCACCAGATTATTCCGAAGTTCCAAGAGTTTCTTTCGGAAGTTCAAGTCCCCTTAGCGTTTCTAAACCAGAACCAGTAATAATTCCTCAAGTAAACCCACCAATACTAACAACAAACCCCGCACCCCAAACTAATTACCAACCACTTAAGAAGAAAAGACACAATCCAGAAATAACTCCAGAAGACCGAGCTGCTTTCGAAAGAATGAAAGTTCCTCAAGCAATCCCGCCAAAATTCTTAAGGCCACCAAAAATACCAGGTTACTGAAATGGTAGATGGTTATTATATAAAAAACTTAAAGAATTTTTCTCAAAAAAATAACAATATCATATATTTTAAAGGTGAATGCTTCCCCGACGAATATTCTTCTCTCAAAGAAGAAAAAATAAAAGGTGGGAAAAGAAGAAATTTTGATGGAGATTTGATAGATATGGTTAATGATTCTTTTATTGGATTGCCTGTGAAAAAAGGAGAAGTTATTATATTGCCTGATGATGCTTCTAGTTCAGTTTTACAATTATCCACTCTACTAGGTCCATCTAACCCAAAACCTCCAACTCCAAACTTCAAACCACAAACCACTTATCAACCTCCTAAACCAAAAAAGCGTCACAATCCTGAGATTACTGACGAGGATAGAAAGGCCGCTCAGACACCTAAAAGACACAATCCAGCAATTACTGAAGAAGATAGAAAACAATTTGAGGCACAAAAAAATGAGAATAATCAAGGGCAAAATAATCAGGCATGAAAAGCAAAAAGACTTAACACCTTTTGTTAAGTTTGAAGATGAAGACTTTCTTTGTAGTCTTCCCGCTGCTTTACACATGAAGTTCGGTATTTCTGAAGATCCTTTAGATACTGAAGTTTTCTTAAGAGGCTTTTATGGTGAAGATATAGGTGTAGAAAAACCTAAAGAGTACGGATTTAATACAAGTGTAACCATGGAGTACAACAAACTCTCAGATGCATACAAAGCAGGTCAATCTGCAGGAATTGAAGCTAAATTTGTGAAGAATGAACTATTAATTACAGAGTATGATGACTAATTAAAACTCGGTCTCTTCATAATCAGTGCTTAGTGCAATTAAAAATTCTTTAGGGGTTTTATATTCTTCAAAATTTTCAAAATCTCTGTCATAAGAAATTAAATATTTTAAGTTCAGTTTTTTAACAACTGATATCTGCTCCAAATCTTTTTCTTTTATTTTGTTTTTCAACTCAATCATCTTATCCGCAACTAACTCTTTAATAATAACTATGCAAGTTTCAAGCAGGTATTTTCTAAATGTATCTGCTAGTTTTTTATTATAATATTTTTTTAAATACCTGTAAATTTCTATTATGACTCGGTCAGAAATCACTGCCTGTAACTCTGCTTTGTTTAAGAGATCTATTATTTTTGCACTATTAGAACTAGGATATTCAAATGCGTAAATGAATACATTTGTATCCAAGAAAACTTTAAGTTTCATCCTCTAGTTTTTCAAGATCTTTTTTAAGCTGTTCAGGACTAACGTTCCTTCTTTTAGCGGAGGTTATTTCTTGCCACAGTTTTTGCCTATTTATCAAGCCCAACTCATTACCATAATGCACTAGTGCAGCGCGTATAGCTTCGCTCTTAGTATTATAAAGGCCTGAGTTTATCAGTTCTTCTAACAGATTTGCTTCCACACCTCTAAATTCAAGTGTCAGTTTAGTGCCAGTTGTCATTTTAATAGTGATTTAATAGTAAGTATATATAAATTTTTTGATTAGTTTTGATTTTACTATGTGAGACTGTTGGTTTTGCTAGTGTTTGCAAAATTCTTTGATTTTTGATTTATTTAAATCATTTAAAAACACTAACACCTTTAAACCTAAAATATCATTTGTTACCATTTTTTAGTAGTAAAATAACGAAACATTTATATATAAGTACATCTTATTAGTAGTAACAGTGTTTGTGTGAGTGGCTCCAAACCACAAACCACAAACAAACAACGGGAGGTGTTTATCATGGCACATATAAAAAAAGATGTTAACAGTGTTTTATTGTTTTTAGTAACAATGACTTGTATAGCTTTAGTGGCTTTAACAGTAGTTTTCGCTAACCAATTCGATGGATTGGCTGGAGAAAACACTCAAATGAAAGTAGAACTAGAAAGCACTAATCAAGCGCTTTCAGCTAAAACTGAAAAATTAAACAGCTTAAATGAATTATTAGATAAACATATTGAAAGAGAAAAAGAGCTTGAAAACATGCTTAAAAACAGATTAAGCCGTTAAATTTTCTTTATTTTTTATTCAATGTAATAAACACGTACAAAAATAAAAACAAAAAATCGGAGGATTGATTAAAATGTCAATAGATGAAAACGTTGAATCAACTGATGTGTTAAAGAGACAAGTTAAGGATGGCAAGGCAAAAATCAGTCAAGGTTTTGCTGCTGGACATCCTTTAGAAGTTGCTACTGGAGTTAATCAAGTAGCTGATGCTAAGAAGAAGTTAGACTTAAGAGAAGTAAATAAAGTGATTGATGGATACAATAATGATGAGTACAAAATTACTGAATATAAAAATATTTAGGAGGAAAATAAAATGAAACAAACAAAACAAACAGTTACTGATTTCGATTTTGCTTATGAAGCAGGTTCAGGTCAGAACTTTGTAGGAGTTTATGTTACTGGAGTTATAGTAACTTCAGAAGCTGTACCAGTTGGACCAAATGGTTTAGATAGAATTATGCAAGATTTAGTTATGCATGAAGTCATGCACGGAGGGCCAGCAGTTAGGGGAATGAGTGGAGATTTTGAATTTGGAAATATGCACCCAGATTTTGTAGATATGCAGCCAAGTTTTCTTGAAGATAAAAGTAGCAGCATGCCAAGACCAATGAGCGATGCAGATAAAGCGCGAGCACTAAAAGCTCAAATTGATTTTGATAATTATCTTAAGGAGCAAGTAAGCGCCAAAGAAAATAAATCTCAAAGTGCAACGCTTTACGGAAATCCTGGAACTGGTAAAACTTTTGTAGCACCTCTAACAAAGCCAAGTGATAAAAAAATAGTTTTAGAAATAACTGATGGCAGCAGCGATGTAACCGCTCCGAAAGTTAAACCAACAGAACCGCCTGCAGTGCTTTAAGAGGTAAATTAAAATGACAAGTTTAGTTAACAAAGCGTCTGATGCAGCAAAAACTGCTTGGATGTATATGAGAGGACCTAATCCTAGAGGTTTATCTTTTCTTGGATTAGTGTCCGAATATTTTCCAGGAATTGATGGAAGAACTTACGAGTGTCAAGTCAGGTTAGCTCATATTGGAGGCCCTCTTTTAACAGAGTATAATCCAAATCAATTAATCGATTTGATGAAAGCACAAGGTCTTTCAGACCAAAGAGCAAAAGAGCTTGTATTTCACACTAGTGATATGAGGAGTAGATATCATAGTGGAGAAGATGCAGGTTTATCTAAATTAGTCCTTGAAGATTTCAATTTTAAAAATCTCTATCAAAGACAGAGATCTCTTCAAAGAGATTGGGATGTAATGTCCTCATCTATAAGTGATTTAGGTAAAGTTTTAGCCAAAGTGGATTTTGGTAAAGTAATTCGTAAAGCGTTTAATAAAAGAAAATCGCAGAAACCGTTAGATCAAGCTAGAGGCTTCAATTTGGATGGTCTTGATGGGTATTTAGAACCTCAAGATTTTGAAGGTCAAAGTTCTCAACAAGGATTTACAGATCAAGATTTCAAAGAGTTAGAAGACTTTGCTAACTACACCAATCCAGAAGATGTTCCTTCAGAGGGTAACTAAAATGTTTGATGAATGGACAGTATCAAAGGAAATTCCTAGTGAGCTTTTACCTGCTTGGTTGAATTATTTAAGTGCAGAAAAGAATTATCGAAGAATTAGTGCAGAACAAAAAGGTAAAGGAATCAGTATTGATTTAATCAATGCAGGCATAGAAGCAGAATATGCTTCAGATGAATATCATACAGCAGTAAATGAATTAATGAGAAAAGGATTCAAGAGAGGTAAATAAAAATGCAGGATTTTTATTTAGGAGAAAGTGATAATATTTATTTCTCACCAGAAGATCTTCAAGGCGATGATTGGCAGAGTGTTGAAAGAAGATGGATGTTAGATCAAATTCGTTCAGAATCTTTAGGTTTTGCTAACAGGTCAGCCAGTGATGATTATTCAGGCAGTAACGAAACAACAGATGGAAGTGAAAACAAGTTAACAGAAGAGGATTTCAATAAACTATTAGATTGGATGTATGAAAACAATCCAGAAGATTGCGATCTAAAAGAAGATAATTAATGCAAGCTAGAAAAGAGATTTATTCAAAATCATAATAAACACCCAAACGTTGTAAGGCCGGTTAAAGAGTTTTTTCTTTTCCGGTCTTCTTTTATCGCTTAAATCGTAACGCAAGTTCTTGTAGTGTAAAGGGTTCTCTAATATTTCATCCATCTTTTTACGGAGTATGCTATGCTGTTTGTTGTCTCTTTTCTTAAGTTTCTTCATTATCTTAACTAAGTCTTCACTATACTCATCTTTCCAAATCAACAGAATCAGTCCTCTAATTCTCGTTCAAGTTCTTCTCTTGACAAAAACTTTCCTTTTTCTATTTTTTTTAATTTATCAATGTAGGCAGGTTTGACTTCCAAATCAATATCTCTCAATCCATCAAGACCAACTTTAACTTCTTCAACTTCTTTTCTCAACGCCAAAATATCTTCATGAATAGTTTCTAAGGTTACACTTCCATTTGCCATAGCAAGATTAAAACATACGAGAATTATAAATATTGCGGTTTTCAATAATAAAATTCTTCAGGCTTAACTGGATCTTGTTCTTCTTTGTTTTCTTTAGGAAAAACTTTTTCGCACAATTCAACAAATTGATCTGGGGTTAGCTTGATTCCTGTTTCAACAAGTAAATTAGCTAACTCTTCACCTTTTAGAATGTGCACTGGTTTGAAATCTAATAATTTCTTAACAGTGTGATCACATAGGAAACCTTCGTTTAAAGCGAGTATTGCAATACGGCTCCCGCGAGTTAATTTTTCACCATCAAAACTAAAACTTTCACTTGAATGATTTTTTAATTCTTGATTAATCAAGTTAAGAATTATTTCTTTGTAATTTAAGCCTTCGATACGATGAAAGTTAGATTTTTTTTCAATATTGAATACTTTTCCTAAATATTTGCTAGATTTCTGCCTGCTTCCTTTATCAGTCCACTCATTCTCTACTAAATATGCGTAGTCTTGATTGTAGATTTTTTTGGTACGTATAAAAACCATAACATTATTTAGGCACTAGTATATTTAATTTTTGCTAACCCACATTCAGTGATAACACCAGAATGAATTTACTTGATGTTTTTAGCTTCAGAATTCAACTTTTCTGCTTCTTTTTCTAATCTTTTAATTGCCGCTTTAACAACTTTTCTTGGGCTTTCGCCATCAGTTTGTACTATGAATCTTGGAGCATTAACTAATGGGTGATCCACATAATATCCTGCTGCTTTGACGTGTGAGTCATTCCATAGCTCTTTTTTGAGAACACTTGAAATTGTGCTAACGTCACCTTTAAGATCAAATACAAACTTATCTTTGTTTTCTTCTACAATTACTACTTCCATTTTAAATCAAGAATTCACGTTTAGCTTATAAACCTTTCTTTTGCAAGTGTCTACTGCCCATTTATTGATTTTTACTTGTGTAGAAACTTTTCCTAGTTGAGATAAGTAAAATGCAGGCTTGGAAGCATCTGTTCCTATTAATTCTGCCTTTCTTGCCTCTGGAGCATTTTGAAGGACGAAATCCATCGAGTTTTGAAACTCTTGACTTAGATCTAAAACTGTTTGAAGAAATCTTTGTCCTTTATCTAAAGCTTCCATATCTTTGCAATCTAGCTTTTCTGTGACTACGGGACTTCCTAATATGTATTCAAATTCTAATTCTCCTGCAGGGCCTAGTGCTTCATATTTTTGATATTCTTTTTCTGCAAGAAGCATTTTCTTTCTTGCGTCTGTTAATTTGCTTAGAACTTCTTCCCATGTTGATAATTCCGTTTTTCCTTGTAATTGTTCGCTTTGTGATTTTAGTTCTCCTTCTAAATTATCTATATCTCCCAATGCATCGTCGATAAAAGAGTAACCTATTAGCATTCCTCCTATTGATTCTTGCTTCCAATTAGTGTTATATTTTTGATCTATTTCGCCTAATTTTTTTAAAGTTGAATCTAAATCGTGCGCTTTTTGTGGCAACAAGAATGGTGTTGCAAGAACAACCAGTAATAAGACGAGTAAGCCACCGAACGCAACTTTTTTATATGTCATGTAGAGCATTGTTGTATAAGTAATTAATAAAGATTTTGTTTTTCAAGTCTATATACTTTAACTAAAACATTCTTAACTGGTTTTGTATGAAAAAAATGTATTTTCTTAATTGGAAAATTAAAGAACCATTCATTAATCACTTTAAAACTATTTTTACCCACAAATTTTTTTATAAATTCATCTGTACTTGACTTGTGAAACGTATATATTATTGGTGCTAAAGTGAATGCTTTTTCTAAAAATAGCTTATCTGCGTGTTCTTTTTTTGTTCCAAAAGGAGGGTTTTGAAGAACTATATCGCACTTTTCATTAAATTCTTCAATTTTTAGATTCAAAAAAACTCCTTCACCAATCTTAAACTCACTTTTGAGCAATTCATAGTTATTTTTAGCTATATTCAGAGTTTCTTCCTCACTTTCTACAAAATAAACCTTTTTTGCACCTAATAATAAAGCTCCCAAACCCAATATTCCATTACCTGCTCCGAGATCAGCTATCACTTTTCGATCAAATTCTCCTATTACTCCATAATTCCATAATATTGTTGCAGCTATTTCACTATCTGTGCAATACTGCTCAGTACTCACTTTAGGGCTTTCCAAAGGTTTTAACTTAGAAAGAATTATTGCTAATTGTTTTTTAGAGTTTACATTCATTTTTAACTCTCACTTTCTGCTTGTTTTTTATTAATTTAACTGTTTTTTGGTCTGTAGTATGAATTTTTGATTTAGGAGCTCCACTAAAAACCTCAAACTAAGAACTATTAACTTGTTTGAACTCTCACTTTTTGGCCTTTTTATGGGAAAATGGAGTATTTTTGTTCCAATTTGGTGTGAATATGATCTCACTTTTTAGTCAGATTCTGGCATTATGGGAGAAATGAGTCATTTTTTCTCATTCATTTTTTTGAAAAAACTCTCACTTTTTTATCATTTTATGGTGTTTTCCAATAGTGCCTATTCAATGTTTTAGGGTATTTTGCCATAATTTGTTTTTTAGTTCTAATGAATTTATTGTTAAAAAGAAATCAAATGATGGGTAAAATTCCTTAAAAAAAAGGCAGGACTCAGCTTGTTTTTTGCTTCGTCAATATGATTCTTGAATCGTTTTGAATGCTTTTTTTTAATTCAAATACTGATTAAAAGATCCAATATTTTTTGTGATTATTTTTGAATTTTAAAGCAAAGCTTAGATTATTCTTGAGACTGTCTCAGGATTGTCTCGATATTGTCCCAAAATTTGTTGGGACAATAATTTATCGTCGATATTTTCTTTTTATTGTCCTATTTTTGTCCCAGGATAATCTTGGGACTGTCTTTTTCCAGTCTCATTCCTAAGTATTGTCCCAATTTTGTCTCGAGACTATTTTTTATCGTCGATAAAATAGTCCCAAATTGTCCTGGGATTGTCCCAAAAATCAAAAAGTTTTTATACTTCAATATTCTTTATTTTTTTATGTTGTCTTTTTTAAAAAGAAGGTCGAAAGTAAACAAAGTAGATTCATTTAAAAAAAACGTTGCTAATGCGTTTTCTAAAGTTAAAGAGGATACAAATATTTTATATCAATGGATAGAATATCTTTCTTCTCAAAATCAACAGCTACAATCTCTGGTTGAACAGCTGAAAAGAGAGGTTAAAATTCTGCCTAAAACTGATCAGGAAATCAAATTTATAGTCGATAAATATTATTCTTTTGAGCACTTATTTTCTAGACTTGAAGAACTTGAAAATAGAATGGGATCTGTAGAAAGAGGAGTTTCAAGAAGGATTTCACTTGAAGAACCTTCTTCTGTTAAGTTAAAAGAACCGAGGCAGATACTTCAAGAAACTATTGCTAAAAGAATATCAAAAAACTCTAAAGAATACATAAAAAACATACTTACTTCTTTGATAACAAAGTATAACAACATAGCAGGCTCACAGCTTAAAGAAATGGTTGTTGAAGAACAAAAATTATGTTCCAAAAGTTCTTTCTACAGACTTCTTGAAGAGCTAGAAAAAGAAGAAGCAATAACTGTTTTTTCAAGCGGAAAATCTAAATTTTTTGCAGTCAATTTATCGTCGAAGAACTAACTGTCGGAAATATCCCAGTTTATGGCATATTTTGTAAAACAATAATCTTTTTAAATCAGTTATATCTTGATTGTTTTCAAGCGTTTTAGGGCGTTTTAAATGGGGTGAAATTATGGAATTACAGGGGGACTTAAGTTTAAAAATACCTGTCTGTTCAGTCCTTGAACAGATAAGAGAAGAATTAGATGATCACAGACTAGCGATTAATGAAACAACCACGGAAGTTCAAGCAGGTTACGAAGAAATTCAACTTCTCCATGATAAAATTGAAAAACTTCACGAGAAAATTGAAGAGCTAACTTTTTTAATTAAGGGCACAACTGAAAAACAAGAATTTAACATCAATCCTTTAACTGGTAAAGAGAAAGAAGTTTTTACTGCATTTTATTCTTTAAATGAAATCAATGATCAGGTAACTTATCGTCAAATAGCTAGAAAGTTAGGCACTGCCGAGCCTTTAGTTTCTCTTTATGTTAACTCTATGCGCGAAAAAGGAGTACCTATAGAAAAAAGATTCAAAGGAAATGTAGTTTTTCTTAAATTAGAGGACAAATTTCGTCAAGAACAAGCTAAAAACAACATTTTGAAAATAAACACTTTGTTAACTTACTGGTGTAAATGATTAACAGATTCTTGAGGTTCTTCATCCTCAGAAATCCCATCTTTTCTTAGTTTTTCTTTCTTTAATTCTAATTGTAATTGTTCAATTAACTTAAAACTTTCATCCATGTGTTGTTTTATTCTTCCTTCTGCTTTTCTGAATGAATTTTCTAGATTGGTTCCATTTAATTCATATCCAATAACAACTTTTCCTTGATTAACAAAAGAAGTTTTTTTAAGCAAATTAAGATCGAGCCACCTTCTTAAGTAATCATACATTGTTTGTCTTTTTATTCCTGCAAATACGCCCATATCTTCAACAGGCATAACTGCCACTTCTGGTTTTCTTTCTCTGTTTGATTGTTTTTTTCTTTCATAAAGCTCTAACAAAAGTCTGTGCATTTGAGCTGCACCATCTTTTTTTCTAGGTAGTAAGCCAAACCTAGCAAGCAAAACTTTAGACATCTCGTCGCTGTTTGCTTGCTCAAGAGCCTCTTTTTGTTCAAGCTGAATCTTCATGTTTGAGTTTTCTTAACACCCTTCTTTATTAATTTTTCTCTTTTAATCCCGACAGCGACGGCTTTAGGCCATTTTATTTCATCATCACAGATCTAAAAACCACTGTTTTTGCAGTTTTTCATTGTTTTTTTAAGACTTTTTCAATTTGATGAGTGAATACACCTTTTTTCCAGCTTATTTTTGAATTTTTGTTTTAAAAAAAGATCTTTTCTTGGAAAATCTCGACAACTTTTTCAACGAAGTAGTTGTTGATTTTCATGTTTTTTCTTGTTTCTCTTTTAATCCCTGCGCTGTCGGGATTATAGATGTTTTTTTAGCATTATCCCGACAAATCAGGTTGAGGGGGTATTGCTTTGGAGGCTAACCTATTGACGATAAAGTTGGCAAAAGAATGCCTCAAATTGATTTTAGGTGATTATCCCTTACAAGTCAGAGTATCTTTTTTGAACTTGATTTTTTATCGATTTTTTGGTTTGAATTTTTTTAAAATTATTTTAGTTTTCTGCTGCTACGAATTTTTTTTTTGTATTTTGCTTTTTTTTTATTATCTAAAAAGTAAACTGTTATGGTATTTTTGAGAGGTTGATCTTGATAAAGATTATTTACACATTGATTGTTGTACTCGCTAATTTTCTTTGATTGAAGTTGCATAATAGATTTTAGCAACAAATCTGTAATTCATATTCTATTTTTTTTGAAGATGTGCTGGTTTTATTTTGTTTTATTGCTTGTTTTTTTATATGATTGTTTTGTCGTCTAAGATTTTGCATGTTTTTTAAAAGAATTGTTCTTGGTAATTTGTATTTTTTTGTTTTATGGCTCACTTTTTTATTTATTGGATTTAAATTTTGATGTTTAAAAATAGAATAATATGTTCTTGCATTATGGGAGATTTTTTTCTCTTGTTATGCCATACTAAGTTCTCTCATTTCTCGTAATATATTTTGATGGTATATTAAAAAATATATTAAAAAGTGAGAGTTCAGAATGGTGGTGTTTTTAGTTAATATTTTGTAGTTTTATGAAAATTTTTAAAAAGTGAATTTTTAGCGCTTTCAAAATAGTGCCCAAGGATAAAACGATAAAAAGTACGAGTTAAAACCGGTTTGTGGGGGGTTGGTTTATAGTTTGGGTTAATATTTTTGACTAAAAACATTGATTTAAATTGAGCAGTAAATAAACTTAGGCACTATTGGTTTTTTTTACTAAAACTTAAAATTTGAGAAAGTGAGTGTTTATTCTTTTTTACCGAAAATGCTTGTTAAAATTGCTGCTGAGAAGTATGATGCTGCGAAAAGTGCGGGTATTCCGATTGCTGGAGTTGCTACTGTAGCCCAATCGCCAGGTAAATGTGCCATTTCTAAAGCTTTTTGAGTAACATTGTAGTAATCATGTCCTGGTTTTGCTCCCCAGAAAGAAACACCCATATAATAAAGTGTATTTTTCATGCACACTCCACCGACGAGTGTTTTAAGCATTCCTGTGAATGGTTTTGTGTTCCAATCTTTAAGTCCGCTTGAAACAAAAGCCATTCCCATGGTTGTGTAAACATATTCTGGCATTGCGCTAGTTAATATTCCTCCAACTTTTCCAAAAGTTGTGTCTGGATGTGAAATTTTTGCGAAACCGTCAACGCCAGGATCTAATTGTTGTAATTTAACAAATCCGCCTGTTAGCCATTCAAAAGGTTTCATATACCATTGTGTATCTTGATTTAAGAAAATTCCGCTGCAATCTCCGCCAGTTAATTCTGCAGTTATCCCGTGCATTGATTCATGTATTGGTGTTTGTGCTGCAACTATCGACCATAAACCGCCGTACTTTGCTGCTGTCTTTAGAATTTTTGGTGCCATTTTTGATAGTAAAATAGCAATCTATATTTAAACCTTTCTATTTTTTACCATTCTTGAGTGGTCAAAATTAATCTCTATTCCAAGGTTCGTACCATTTGTAATTTTCAGGGTCTTCTCCATTTTCTAAATAATAGAAATCTGCTTGTAGCCCCCAGTAAAAACCTTCTATTACTCCTTCAGGTATTGATGCAAATGTCTGTGCTATTATTAATGGTGGAAGTAGTGCTTTTCTAGTTATTGTTTTAGGATGATAATCATAAGTTCTAGAATTCTCAACTGGTTTGCAAACTGCTCCGCTTATTGTTCCACCAACAGTTCTACATCCAGTTAACAAAACTAGTGCGCATATAGTGCTGGTTATTTTATTCTTCATCATAATTTGCCATCCACGGTCTCATGCTTTCATATTCAGGAGGATATTTTCCATTCTCTAAATCATAAACATCTGCTTGAATTCCATAAAAAAATCCTTTTGTTGAGCCAATTGGTATTTGTGCTAATAAATAAGCTATTCCAAAAGGTAGATAAATTGCTAAAAGCACTTTGTTTTTTGGCACTTTGTTTTTTGGTGCAATGTTGTCAATAGTTTCATGAGGATAACTTACTGCGCCGCCTAGAGTTCCTTTAACTGTGGCGCAACTTGAAGAAAA
>JACRAI010000127.1 GCA_016213425.1 archaeon
GGAGAAATATGTTTGTATACAAATTTGTTTTTGTTGAAAACTCCTATTTTATTAAGTATTCCAAATTCTACGAGGTTTTTAAGATATTGCTGAACTATACTGGGATCGTCTTTTTCAATTAATCTTTTTGAAAATAAAGAATTTGATATTTCCGTTGAAACGGTATTTCCATTTGCCACTGCCCTGAGAATTCCTTCATATACTGCAGAAATGTGTCTTTCTTCCTCTGTAAATATTTCTCCAATCATGGCAGGTATGGATTTTGAAGCTTGAATTACTGCCTCAGAAATCACTTGCCTTACTTCTCCTGCGTGAAGGTATTCTGCAGTTATGGGCTCTCTCAAAAGTACTGCGAATTCTACAAGTTCTTTTTTACTGAGATTTTGCGATTTAAGTGCAGTTATGGCGTCTTTAAGATTTATGATTCCAAGAGGAAATTCAGCAAAAAGCCCCAATATTGGAGATTTACTTTCGAGTAAAGTTTTTGATAAATGCAAAGTGGATGAAATTAGAATTATTTTGCCTTTTTTGTCTAAATAGTGTAGAAAATCTAAAAAATCTTTTCCCAACCTGTGAAATTCATCAATAACTAACGTTTTATTTTGTTGTATTTTTTCTTTTAAAATTTCTAGAAATGCTTCGTAAGATACTTCTTTGGAGTATTTCTCAGAGATTATATTTCTGTTAGTTTTTACAAAAAAATAATCTTCATATTTTATAAAATTCTTAACTAAAAATGTTTTGCCAGTCTTCCTTCTACCAAAAATGAAAATCCATTTTGGAACTCTTTGAATTTCTTTTGTTTCAGACCGTTCTATAATCATAAAATCTATAATGACTGTTATAGTATTTAAATCTTTCTAAAATCTATTTTAAATAGGTCTACAAAACAACTATAATGGTAATATGTATAATAAAAGTTATAGTAAAAATCAACTTCTGAAATCAATTCATATGCCATTAGTGAATCCAGAAAACTATCTTAAAGAACCAGAAATACAGAAGAGAAAAAGGTTGAAGGGGTAGAAGAATTCACCCTTAATTAGTTTGTAGTTTGTGGTTGGTAGTCTGTGGTATAATTTATAGTTTCAAACAATCTTATCTTGTTTCAGACTACTATTTTTTGGGAAGAATAAAAAACAAATAAAACCCCGTTGCGCAATTTTGTATTTCTTCACTATCTTATTAATTCTCGAACATTTTTAAAATATTTAATAATTCAGGGATTGATGTTTTTAAGAACAATAAAGCTTTTATATCTTAGACTGATATGTTTCTATTAGCAAGAATAATGCTTGCGATTTATTACTAATTGATAAAAAGGTGATTGATATGAGGAATGTATTTTTTGGTTTAGTTTTGTTAACACTTATTTTGTTAGCAGGGTGCAAACAATTAGAGAAACTTGGAAGTTGTGAAAGTAAAGGAGGTTATTGCGAACTGGCTCCTTTAACACAAGGTGAATGCAAAACAGGTTTTAAATCAATAGGAACTTCGGGAACGGCAGGATGTGCAAAGAGTCAATTTTGTTGTCTTCCTGAAAGTAAATGATGTAAAAAGACTCATGAGAAAAATTTTTATTTTTTTAATGGTTGTTGGAATTATAACTATTAGCGGGTGCTCATCTTCAGTAATTCCTGAAAATAATCCATCAGTAGACCAGAAAACTGAATTTATGCCTTCAAAAGTTTCATATGATATTAGTGAAGAAACAGGAAAACCTGATCAATATTATTGTTCTTATGATGAATCGAGAAATAAAGTTACAATTATAATAAAGAAAAATGGAGTATATGATAATTTTCAAACAGTTTCAAAGCTAAATGAATATTTTGTTGCGGTCAAAAATCACTTAAACTTATATGATGCAGGAGTTAAAAAATTCAGTGGATCAACAATATCTCAATTTGACGGGTTTATTGAAGATTTAGTAAAAAATGAAAATGTAGGGTATATCATTTTGGTTGGTGCAGACTTACCTATCGTTAAAACTACTGAAAATAAATTAATGTTAGATTTCGGAACAATAAATGAGATATATTCTTATGTAGAAAGAAAAAGAGAAGTTGGTTTGAACGAATGTGCAGATGTTGCAATTTCTACAATCGTTTCGCCACAAATACTAACTAGTCAAGAAAAAAACGATTTTGTTCAAAAAGTTTTTAATAATTTTATCAATTATCATAAAAACACTGAAGAAATTTTTAAAGAATTTCAAAATACTCTAGTGATAGACTGGGATGATAATTTGGATGAAAGCGTTGGTATGCATTTGGGAGAACCTCTTAATCCTAACAAATTTTCAGATTACAGAAACATTTATTTTTACCCTACGACTTATATTTTAAACACAGAATTTGGTAAAATGAAAAATGAACTTAAAAAGAAGCCCTTAATACTAATGTACCACATTCACGGTTCTGAAAATACATTAGGGTTCGGTCTTAATGGGAAACAAATGTCATTTAATGACATATACACCACTCCTTCAGAGATATTAGATTTGTATAACCAACAAGGCCACATTAGTTTATTCACAAATGTTGATGCGGCTTGTGGACAGCAGTGGTTATCTGACCGAGAAAGTAAGTTCTGTTGTTGGCCTCAAACATGGCTGAAAACTGGTGTTTGGACTGTGTTAGATGTTGTAGGAGATCCTTATCATAACACATTTGAAAGATCACTATTTAAAGAAAAAATTGTTGGAAAAGCACTGAGAAAAACATTTCACTCCCAAAGCATGTTATATGGAGATATATTGGGAGTTGTACCTTAAAAAACCCAACAGATTTAACTTCAAAAACAACAAACTCAAAAGAATTATTAATTTTAAACAATTATGACTTAAAGTTAAAAAATACGGTCGTTTAATAAGAAACAAATTCGTATTCACATTTTTCCATTTTTTCGTTGAATTCTAAATTAGGCTTCAATTTTTTTGACTCGAATATTATCATTGCTAGGCCTTCCCAGAAGAAGAACCATCCTGCTGGCTCCAAGAATACAAGCAAGAAACTACCTAAGAAGCTAGTTTCAGGATGCTTGAATAATACAAATGAAGCTGAAATCATTAGAAGTATGCCTATGACTGTGAAAAGAAGTCCTTGGTGTTTGAGTTTTTTAATTTCCTCTTCTGCCATCTTAACTCTTCTTTTAAAATGTTCTTTTAATCTTTTCTTTATTGTATTTTCGTCATTAATTTTTCTTTTATTCGCCGGCGCTAACAATTTTAAAACTATTTGTCCTGAAGCTTTATCTCTTGTTGCTCTGTTGGCTTCATCTAGAAAGTCTACTGATAACGCTCGTTCAGAATAAGGTCTAGGATCGAAATCAGAAAAGATATCATTATAATCGTCTATCCATAAACTAATCATGGATAATTGTCTTGTTTCATCTTGTGTTAATACAAATGTGCCTGGTTGAGGGCCTTTTTTCTTCCTCTTTTTTTGAATATCATGCATGTACTTAATTTATTACTTGTATTTATAATGTTTTTGTTCACTCATTCTACTTTGAACGAATCAACCCATTCTTCTTTGAATAACTGATGAGGAATTCTGTTAACATCTTCTATCGTTCCTTCAAATTGGAGGTGAATTATTATTTTATTATCTTTTCTATTAACTTCCAAACTATTTACGGTATATTTATCAGTTTCTAAAGCTTTTTTTAATTCTTCATCTTTAACATTTTTGTTTGCAACTATCATTAACTTTTTTTGATATGAGCCTATACCTCTGAATTTTAATCTTCTGTCTATGAAAATAACAATCCACACAACTAAATATATTAGAAGCCCAACTAAGTACTGACCAACACCAACAACAACTCCTATTATTGAAAAAACCCATATGCTAGCTGCACTCGTAAAACCAAACACTTTATCAGAAGTTTTTATTAACGCACCCGCACCTAAAAAACCTACACCTGTAACAATCGAACCTAAAATAGGTAGTTGATTCTCAGGATTAATTATAGACGCAACAATTCCTAGTGCGCACGAACCAATCGCTACAAAACTATAAGTTCCAAAACCTATAGGTTTGTGAGATCTTTGTCTTTCTAAACCAAAAACCATTGCGAAAACAAATACTATTAAAAATCTGAGCAAGATAGTTAGTACGTCCATGAGAGATATTATGAATAAATAAGTATATAAACTTTTATCAATTTTTCTTCTTCACCAAATAAAAAGTTGTTAAGAAATTTTTGTTAGCCGGCAAATCTTCTTCAATCACTAACAAGTTATAGAGTTTTGAACATGACTTAAGAGCAATTATTAGCGTTTTATCATCATACAAACCTTCTTTTAATTTTCTTGCCGGAAGAGCCGTGTCTTCCGCTTCAATAAGTTGTGCATTCGCGTATGCTTTTTCTAAATAAGCTCTGTGTTCTTTTATTGCATGAGGATGAGATATTATTCTTGTATATTCTTCTTTTTTTAATTTTTTTATTCCTAATAATACATGATTTATTGGTAAAGTAATTTCATCAACTTTTTCAAAAGAATACTTTTTGATTGCTTTCTGTGTTTCTTCAACTAAACCTCCTTTTAATGACTTGTATGCAAAAGTTCCTAAATCTATTTTTCCCTCTTTTAATTCTCTAAGAACATTTTCTGTAGAAATCAAATATTTAATTTTGTAATCAAAAATATTTCTTTTTTTACAAAATTCTTGGCAGGCATATTCATTGCCGCTCCCTTGATCACCTTGGATGCCTATTATCATACGCCCAAAATAGAAGAATGATCACAGTTCCATTTTTGGAATTCTCTATTAGTTTTTAGATCACAAATTTTAATCGGGCCAACATCTATCGCTAGTCCTTTAACACTTATTTTTCCAGAAAAATCAATGTGTTTAGGACAAAAAATTTTTCCATCAGAAGCTACAAAGTACTCTTTTGATTTACCCCAAGCATAACAATAAAACCAAGGAAGAGGAAGTCTTGTTTGCTCCCAAACAATCATTTCACCGCTCACAGCAATATATTCGTCCTTCCAATTGCCATATATTTGAGTTAAGTAATCTTCCCAACCTGTTTTTGGAGCAAATACTTTAGTCTTGTTTATTGTCAAAACTTTTCGAACACAAAATGTATTCGCTTTTTCAATACTTGTGACTTTCTCTACAACTTCGCCATTTTTTGCCCATTCATTTGCAAGAGACTCTAGTTCCGTTAATTTAGTCTTTTCTTGTTTAATAAAAGTTTGACCCCCCATAAATTCTTGATAAAAAGAACTAACATATTTATCTAAATATTTTTGAGGTTTTTCTTTGATCGAAAGTATTCCTGTTATTAAATAAGTCATAGAGTTAGAAAAAACTAGGGATATCTTATAAATCTTTTTATTTTGCTGGCTCTGTCCTAAATGTAGGTTAGCTGCCTAAAGTCAAAGCAGATTTAAACAACAATCAAGCTGACAAGAGGGTTGGCTCCTTCGGAGAATATCAGCCATCAAAGAAAATATTGATTGCTTTGAAGCTGCTAACCCGAACGAAGTGAGATTTAGGACAGAGCCTATTTTATTGCTTCTGGCTTGCTTTCCAGTTCTAGATCTTCTTGGACTTCAAATAAATCATCATATTCATCTATTATTTCTCCAACTATTTCCTCTAGAACATCTTCTAAAGTTATTATTCCTGTGGTTTTTCCCAAATCGTCAATTACAATGAATAAGTGCGTCTTTTTTTGCTTAAACAAGTTTAAAATGTCATCAAGTTTGTTTGATTCTTTAACTACAGTTACATTTTTTCTTGCAACCTTTAAGACAGGAACTTTTTTTTCTGGTGAAATAGAAATTAAATCTTTTGTATATATTATTCCTACAACTTTATCTGTTGTTTTGTCATAAACAGGAATTCGTGAGTGTGCTTGCTTTTTAATTTCTTTTAGTAATTTACTGTCAAGTATGGCGTCGCTTGCAAGAAAAAATGTTTTTGACACTGGAGTCATTGCTTCTTTAACTAGCTTATCTGAAAATATCAGTCCTCCTTTGAGAATTTCATACTCTTCTTGATCAATCGCAGGTTTAGGTAATTTATTATACTGCTCATGAAATTTATATTGTTGTTCAAGAAACAATCTTAATTCTTTTTTTGAATAAACACTAGGTAATTCTCCGCCTAAAATTTTGTCTAAAGCAAATGCAACAGGGTAAGTTAAAGGATATAATAAATAAATAAAAATTTTAACAAGCCAGATTAGATTTGAACTAAATTTTAAAGCATACTTAGCAAACACTGCTTGAGGCACTATTTCACCAAATAAAACTATTAAAAACGTAGAAAGAATGACCGCTATAGGACCTATAACTAAAGAGCCTAAAAATATAGCCAGAGCAGAATTAACAAGAACATTACCTAACAATAAAGTACTTAAAAGCAAGTTTCCTTTTTTTCGTATGGGATACACCTTGATTGCTGCTTCATCTCCTAAATCTACTTTTCTTTTCAAAATAAAAGGGTTAAGACTCATAATTCCTAAGTTCAGCCCTGAAAATAATGCAGATAAAGACAACAAAACTACAACAATAAGGTAAGTAAATATTTGATTCATTTATTGGTCACGCAATAGAACTTGGTGGATATCAATTTATAACGTTTTTCATTTATTTTCAATATGAAACACAAAGTTTAAGAAAAGAGAAAACTATCAAAAATAAATTAATTATTGAGTTTTTTCTTTTTCTTGATATTTATGCCAATCTGACAAGAATTTTTCTAAACCTGCATCAGTTAAAGGATGCTTGAATAATTTTTCAAAGACATCATAGGGCATAGTTGCTATGTCCGCTCCTGCTTCTGCGGCACGTACAACTTGTAAAGGACTTCGTATGCTTGCTGCTAGAATTTGAGTTTTGAAACCATAGTTATCATAAATTTTTCTTATTTGTTTTATTAATTCTATCCCGTCATGACCTGCATCATCCAGTCTTCCTAAGAAGGGACTTACTATGAAAGCTCCTGCTTTAGCGGCAAGCAAAGCCTGTGCCGAAGAAAAACACAAAGTCACATTAGTTCTTATCTTTTTCTTTGACAAATAACTCACTGCTTTTATGCCTTCAGGAATTAAAGGAATTTTTACAACCATGTTGCGGTGTATTTTGGCAATCTGATATGCTTCTTCAATCATTCCTTCGCTTGTTGTGTTGATAACTTCTCCATTAATAATCGCATCTCTATTATGTGTTGTCAGAATTCTTATGATTTCTTTAAGCGTAGATACAAATGGTTTTCCTTCTTTAGCAATCAATGAAGGATTAGTAGTTACGCCATCAAGAATTCCTATTTCTGCAGCTTTTCTTACTTCTTCTATGTTTCCAGTGTCAAGAAAAATTTTCATTTTAATTCTCCTCCTATTCCCATTCTATATCTTTATAAAATTCTGTTTTTCCTACAAATTGAAATTGTATTGTTTGCCAGA
>JACRAI010000019.1 GCA_016213425.1 archaeon
TCCGTGCTTGTTAGATATTTCTCCTATTTTCGCGTTAATTTCTGGAGATTTTAAAGGATAACTTTTATCCGCTCTTTTAGTTATTGGTGCAAGAGTTTTTGCACTAAAAGTTTTTATTATTTCTTCTACTTTTTCAAACAATTTATCTCTATCAATTATTTCAACAAAAGCAAAATATTTTATTCCGAAAACATTCTTTAATTTAGTAGTAATTTCTTCTTTCGGAGCAATAATTTCAAAAAGAATACCTCCTAAATCTTTCAGAACTTTTACGTCATCAAACAAGTATTTAATGTTATCAATCAATTTCTTCTCAAAAAATCTTCTATTCTTGCCTTTCAAAATAATTTCCGAATGATGAATTAATACGTACATAAAACAGTTAATTTGAGAAGATTTAAAAGAGTATTGTTGGGAGATAAGTTAAAAGTTTCTCACAAACTCAAGAATATTTGTATGATCTCTAACATACCACTTTTTTTCTTGAGCAGTTATTCTTAGTTCTTCTGAAGGATTGAGCGCTACAGCAGTGCCAACAATACTCATCATTCCTTCATCCATTCTTGTATCACCAAGTACAACAGATTGATCTAAGAATAAATTAGTGTTATTCACATATTCTATTACTGTTTCTTTTTTGCCTCCGGGCAAGTGCAGCCTGGTTAATACTCTGCCAGTATAAACACCATCAATTATTTCACATTTTGTTGCTAGCGCATCATCCATTTGCAAATCTTCAGAAGCAATTCTTATTACTTCATAAGCGCTTACTGAAATTGTAACTCGATGATATTTTTTATTTCCAAATTCTTGCATTATTTCAAAGGAACTAGGATAAATGTTTTTTCTAAATTGAGGATAAAAATCAACTGCAGCATTCTTTATTACATCTTCTTTTTGTCCTTTCAATCCTTCACCCCAATAAAAAGCCCAATCTTTATTCCAATCAACATAACTTATTTTTCCACTCTTAAAATTTTCAACCAATTTTGAATGTTCAGAATAACACTTTTCTGAATACAGCTTGTTTTCAAATAAAAAATCAGTGAATTCTAAAGAAATGTCGCTTTTACTTAGAGTTCCATCAAAATCTGAATATACTGCTTTATTCAATTGCCAAACCATTCAACACACAAAGTAGTTAGCTTTTTTAATCATTTCTTTATATTACTATCTAAAATACAAACTTTAAATCAATAATATTTAAATATAGTTCGAGTAAAATATAGCTCAATGTCAGAAAAATTATTTACAAGTGAAAGTGTTTGCGCAGGTCATCCAGATAAATTAGCTGATCAAATTTCTGATGCAGTTCTAGATGCAGTTTTAAGCCAAGATCCTAACGGTAGAGTGGCTTGTGAAACTTTTCTGCCAAACAACACAGATGTTTATGTTGGCGGGGAAATAACTTTTAATGGAACTATTGATATAGAAAAAATAACTAGAGAAGCAATAAAAAAAGTAGGTTACTCAAGTGAAGAACATGGATTAAATTGGCAGACAGTTAGAATACATAATTTAGTTAAAAAACAATCTCCTGATATTTCTCAAGGAGTTACAGAAGGTCAAGGCTTGCATAAGGAACAAGGTGCAGGAGATCAAGGATTAATGTTCGGTTTTGCAGTTGACGAAACCACTGAATTAATGCCTTTACCACTAGTTTTATCTCACAAATTATGCCAAAAATTAGAAGAAGTAAGAAAAAACGGAGTGATAAAATATTTAAGACCTGATGGCAAAGCTCAAGTAACAGTAGATTACGATGATTCAGGAAAACCGAAAAATGTTTCAACAGTAGTTGTATCCGCACAACACGAAGAAAATATTTCTCACGAACAAATTGTTAAAGATATCAAAGAACAAGTTATCAAACCAGTATTAGGACACCTAACAACGGAAAAAACAGTTTACCACGTCAATCCTACAGGAAAGTTTGCTATAGGAGGTCCAGCAGGAGATGCAGGATTAACTGGAAGAAAAATTATTGTTGACACTTACGGTGGAGGAAGTTTTCTTTATCGTGCAGCACACGGCGGAGGAGCGTTTTGTATAGCTGGAGATTCTTTGGTTAATACTGAAAAAGGAATGATGCCTATTAGTGAATGCCAAGAAATAGGTAGTAAGGGATTACTTGTAAAAACAGATGTTCATCCTGAACCTGCCGGAGCATGGTATGACAATGGACTAAAATCAACAGAAATACTTATTACCCAAGAAGGATATAAGCTTGAGGCAACACCAAATCACAATATCAGAATTATTGATGAAAACGGAAATTACTCATGGAAAAAAGTGGAAGAGATTAAAAGTGGAGATTGGATAACTGTTCAAACAAAAAACAGATTATTTGGAAACAACAAAATAGGCGGATTCAAGTATACTTATAAGAAAGGGACTGTTGAATCAAGAAAGAAAAAATATTTCTTACCAAAACACTTAACTGAAGATTATGCTTATTTACTCGGTTTGCTGATCGGGGATGGCGATTGTACTGATGAAGGATGTATAAAAATTTGCATCTGTGAAGAAGAAATGAAAATTTTAGTCCAGAACACTTTCAAAAAACTGTTAAATAACACTGGAAAAGTGTATGGGCATTGGGCATATATTGGAGGGGTAGAGTTAAGAGCGTACTTAAAACATTTAGGTTTGGGGTACTCTAAATCTTTTGAAAAAGTTGTTCCTAAAACAATATTTAATGCTTCAAAAGAGAATTGTGCCGCTTTCTTACGCGGGCTTTTTGATACTGATGGATGCGTCCGTATTGATGGAAGAAATAAAAACTCCAAAAGAATACATTTAGCAACAACAAGTAAAAAATTAGCAGAGCAAGTTCAATTATTGCTTTTGAATTTTAGAATAATAACTGTGCTAAGAAGTGTGGATGTTTCTGAAAGACAATCAAAAATAAAGGGTAGAACAATTATAAGTGCGCATACAAGATATGATTTAACAATAAAAGGAAGTGAAAGCATACATTCATTCAAAAAAAACATACGATTCGGTCTTAATAGAAAACAAAAAATATTGGAAACCACTCTTCCAGAAAAAAGAGATTTAAGGATAATCCCTAATCAGAGAGAAAGAATAAAACAGTTATTTAAGAAATTACCTTTGGAAGAACAACGAAAAGACGCTTGCAGCATAGGGCGTTTTACAAGACTCTCAAGAGGCAAAGCAACAAAAGAACTAACTTACGAAAAATTAAAAGAATTCATTACCAATTATGAAAAATTTTTAAAGAATGATCCTGACTTTATAGAGCTAACTAGATTCTTGTTAATGGATCATTATTATGCATATTTAGAAAATAAAATACCTTCATTCGCGCACACGTACGACTTAAATATTCCATTTTCACACACATTCACAGCAAATGGAATAGTCTGCCACAACTCAGGCAAGGATCCATCAAAAGTAGATAGAAGCGCAGCATATGCAGCTCGTTATATTGCTAAAAATATTGTTGCTTCAGGTTTAGCTCACGCCTGCGAAGTTCAATTAGCTTATGCTATTGGAGTTGCAGCACCAGTAAGCGTTCTAGTAAATACATTCGGCACAGGAAAAGTCAGCAATGAAGTTTTATCAGAACAAGTAAGAAAATTATTTCCATTAAAACCCGCAGACATAATTAAGCAGTTTAATTTAAAAACACCCATTTATCATCAAACTGCAACATACGGCCACTTCGGAAAGAATAATTTACCTTGGGAGAAGACTGATAAAGCAGATGAATTGAAGAAAGCACTTTAATTTATCATAAAATGTTTCTATCTTTCTTTAATCATTCTATTTTATAAGACTTGTTTTCTGTCTACAACAAAAATTTTGTTCGGAATTAAACGAAAAGCTTATATACTAAAATAGATATACTATTATACTAAAAAGAATATAAACTATGAAAAAAGTCGAATTGAAAATTTTAGAACTTGTTTTTGAAGATATAAATAGAGGATATTCGATTCTAGAAATATCAAAAAAACTAAATATTTCTTATCCTCTTACACACAGCACAATAAAACTACTTTTAAAGAACAGAGTTGTTTTTTTTGTAAAAAAAGGGAATGCACTCATAATAAAAATTAATTTAAAAGAAGTGCTGAAAGAACACATTTACACAGAACTAAGCAGAAGAGATCTAATTTTAAGTAAGTATCATCAATTAAAAAGTGTTTTCGAGAAATTACAAAAACCAAATCAAACACAGTTTATTTGTATTCTTTTTGGTTCTTATGCCAAAAAAAAACCAAAAAAAAATTCAGACATAGATCTTCTATTCATTATTCCTGATGAATATGATTATGAAAAATTTGATAGAACTATAAGAACAATAATGACAGCACATAATACCGATATAAACATTACTCCAGAAAAAGGTGTATTTGAAATGTGGAATACACCCAAAAGATTTAATGTTGGCAACGAAATACTAAAAGAACACGTGATTTTGAAGGGCGCAGAGCCTTTCCTTGAATTACGAAGAAGATACGAATATGGATGAAAAAAACAGCAAAAATATAATCTCTCAACTTATTAATGAAGGAAAAGTAATAAAGCCAGAACCAAAAGCAAAAGAGTTTTTCTTTGAAAAATCAGATGAATCTTTGCAAGTAGCACAGAGATTGATTCAAATATCTCAAGACAAAAATGATAATTTGAAAAGCTATATGTGGATAATTTCAGCAGCATACTACTCAATGTTTTATTCAGCAACAGCATTGTTAGCTCATTTCGGTCACAGACTTAAGATAGATGTAGGAATTCATAAAATGACTTATCATGCGCTTGTATACTATTTTCACGTATTGGATAAGAAAATACAAAAACATCTTCTTGAATCATACAAGGACGTTTATGCAGATGCAGAACAATTATTGCAAAACACAGAAACTAAAGCAATAGAACTTTTGGAAAATTTTAAATTCGAGCAAGAAAAAAGAAAAATATTCACATACGACATGGGCGCACATGCTCAAGAAAACAAAGCAATAACTTCCGTGAAAAGAGCTAAAGAATTCTATAACAACGTTGATGACATATTAAAGAAGACAAAAGGAAAGTAATTTTAATTTTTCAAACTTAAATCTTGTTCAAGTTTTGCCAAATTTTTCTTTGCTTTCTTTGAAGCAAAATTATATATCCTCGTAATCAAAACTTTTCGATCCTGCTTTTCTCAAATCATCAAGTGAAGCTGTTTTAGCGTCTAGCTTATATTTAGTACATTCAAGAAGGAAAAGCGATGTTGTTCCAGGATCTAATCCATATTTTACACACTCAAGATAAAAAGGTGTAGTTGTTTTAGGATCTAAACCACACATTCCACATTCTTGAATAAAAGAATCCACGTCACGTTTACCTAATTTATCATCTATTGCCATTTTAGACCTCAGATTGACTTGAATTGTATTTTACATTTGCAGCCATTACCTTTTCAGGGAATTTTCTTTTTAATAAATCAAAAGCTATTGCATAATTCATTTGAACAGATATTTGATTATCAGGAATTTTTTCTAAGCCTAAAGCAATAGAAAAATCATCAAAACCTCCTTGAGCTCTTCTCTGTTCAACTAAGTTTTCATCAAAAATAATGCCCGCCACATTCCCACAATTTAAAGGAATAAAAGGATTGCATGTTCCAAATTTCATGCCTCCAACTAATTGTCCTTCATGTGCAAGTCTTAATTTCTTTTTAGCATTAAAACCTAAAATATCAGACAAACTTTTCAAATCAACAGAACCTAAATCAGGAACAATAACTCCATATAATTTCTCACTATCTTTATGAACAAAATACACTGCTTTAATTATTCTAGATTTATCCCATCCTAATAATTTTGCTTTTTCTTCGCAAGTGATTGTTGCTGTTGGGTGCGAGACTAACCTTAAATCTTCTCCTCCCCCAACCAAAGTATCTAAAACATATTCAAGTTGATTTTCATTAAAGAAATTTGACCTTAAATCTTGTGAAGAAATAGGCCACGCAGTGTCCAAACTAGCGCAATTGTGATTTAAACTTCTATCTACTTCAGGAAATGGGCTAGGCAAAACATCTCTGCAAAGCGGTCCTCCATCATAGTATACATTCATATTGTACTAATAAGAAATACCAATATATAAACCTTTCGCTTTTTAACTACTTAAAAGTAGTTAAATTAAAAACATTTATAAATCTCTCATGGATCTCATCTAAAATGGTATATGAATTCACTCAATTAGCGCCTTTAGCAACTAGAAAAATAACCCATTTATCTCAAATTGAAGATAATAGAAATCCTGAAGGTAAATATACTTTACTTGTTGGACAAAGAAATACTTTTTTAGTAAGATCAGAGCATGGTTACGGAACAGTTTCAAGGCCTTTCGAAGATAATATTACAGAGCCTTTAGAAGAATTAGTTGATTTCTTAAACACACAATTTGGACAAGTAATTTTCAGAGGTTTTCCTAAATCAATTCTTGATACACATTACTTTACCATTTCAGCACATCAATCTAACTTAAATTGGAGATTATACCAAAAACCTCTCTCTGTGGATGAATATGAATCACGATTGAAAAGGTTCAAGAAAAGCGGTTTTGAATATAGACAATTGGGAGTTTCAGATATTCCTGCATTAATTGAATTAACAAGAACTTGGGCAAGCATAAAAAAACAATTAGCTCTGAAAGCAGAGTTGACACAAAAAATAGAAAATGTTAGAGATATTGATTCAGCAGTAAATCAGCTCAATAAAATCCGCCACGAAATTGACTGGCTCGATTATATGGTTAAAGAAACAGATGTTTACGAAAAACAAATGAATCAACCATTAACTGCATTTTATGGAGCATTTAAAGATGGAGAATTACTAGCATACTTGCAAACTACAGGTAATGGTTCCTTTCAAGCTTTCAATTCAAGATCATCTAAAAGAATGAATAATCATTCACCTCAAGAATTTTTAGACCTTGTTGTTGCTAGAGATTTCGCAAAAAGAGGAGTTCCATTGTTTGATAGAGGATACTTGAATATTCGTTCAGGAATGATAGGTTTAATTGAGTACAAAAAAAAATTCGGTCCACTAGACGGCAGATTCGAGTATGATTGGACTGGAGTCTTTCATCTCGCTGCTCCAGAAAATAAATATTTGAAAGAATTATTTGCTGATTAGTTCGGAGTTCTTATTTATTTCGCCTTAACTATCTTCTGCATCTCTGTTATAAATGTTACAGCTCGTTTTCTGTAATCATCATACTCTTTACCAGTTATTCTTTGTATTTCTCTATGCGTAATTTTTTTGCTTAAATTATAAAAAAAATCCATTTCATTCGCATAACTTTTGTGCAATAATTTTTTATTAACTAAAATTCTTCTTATTTCATCACCAATCATATCTGGAGCTGGAGGAATTTGTCCATGAGTCATTAATGCAGCATGAGCGGAATCTATAACTGCCCAGTATAAATCTAATACTGCTTGCATTATATGCCAATCAGATGCCTGCAATGTAGTTGGCGCTCTTGTGTAATACGCCCAAATACTTTCTTTAGTTGGAATCACTCTTCCTTCAGATAATAATTTTTGTGCCGGCTCGAAAATACCTACATCATACAATGGGTAACCGTCTCTTAACATATTAGTAACTATTGGATCTCCATTTCTTACATAATCCCAAAAATTAGTCAACTTCATAGTTGTTATATGGAGTCTTTTAGATACTTTTGAAGCAGTTCTTTCAGTTATTACCCGATAAGTTT
Source organism: archaeon (assembly GCA_016213425.1). Classification (GTDB taxonomy): domain Archaea; phylum Nanobdellota; class Nanobdellia; order Woesearchaeales; family ARS49; genus JACRKG01. The sequence goes on from JACRAI010000019.1 coordinate 7,738, forward strand.
CTATCACTTCATCAGTGAGAATTGCAACCAGATCGTCAACAATTATTAAAACATCAATATCTTTTTCGTGAATAGTTTTTTGCTGCCTAGCAGAACTGCCAAATAAAACTACTGCTTTAACGAATTCATTTAATTCTTTAACTAAAGACTCTGCAAATTTTTTGGCTAGTTTAAAATCTGCATCATCAGGATTCAATTTGACTTTTGATGGATACTTCTTAACTTCGAACTCCATAAACCATGTTTTGCTTTTTAACTATAAAAGGTTTTATTACTATTCTAGAATGAAGACAAGGAAGTTCATAGTTTGAGGTTTGCAGTTTGACAGAATATTAATGATCCATCTTATTCATTCAAAAATTATTTAAACTATTAAATCAAAAAAAGAATTATGAAAAAATTGGTGTTGTTTGATTTAGATAATACTCTTGCAGAAAGCAAGTCAGAAATTGATGATGAAATGAAAGGTTTATTGTTGAAACTTCTCGAAGTTAAAGAAGTTGGAATTATTTCTGGAGGCTCTTATGCGCAGTTTCAAAAACAATTTCTTACAAAAATAGGCGAATCAAAACTTTTAGAAAAACTACATCTATTCCCAGTATGTTCAACAAGCTTTTACCGCTACAATAATGGATGGGAAGAAATTTATTCTGAAAAATTAAACGAAGAAGAAAAGAAAAAAATCTTCCACGCATTCTCTCAAGTTATAGATTTAACACCTAAATATGGAAATTTGTTAGAAGATAGAAATTCTCAAATTACTTATTCTGCTCTAGGACAGAACGCTCCTTCACATCTTAAAAAAGAATACGATCCTGAAGGTAAGAATAGATTAGAACTAAAAAAAAGATTGGAACAATTAATTCCTGAGTTTGAAATAAAATTAGGAGGAACAACCTCTCTAGATATAACTCGAAAAGGAATAGATAAAGCATACGGAATAAAAAAGATAGAAGAACACTTAGGAATTAAAAAAGAAGAAATGCTTTACATAGGTGATGCATTATTTGAAGGCGGCAATGATTACCCTGTAAAACAGGCAGGCGTTGATTGCATTAGCGTAAATAATCCTAATGATACAAAAGAAGTTATAAGAAAGATAATCAATTGGGGTTCGTAGTTTGATGTTTGAAGTAAGAGGTATTTTTAAGATTGATTTATATTCAAGAATTCTACTCATCTCAATCACACACCTAAAACCGCAAACTAGTTACTGTGACTTTTTTGTCATAAATATTTATAAATCTTAAAATCTAGGATTAAATAATGGTAGAATTTAACACTATGAATTATGCTCCTGCAGATAGAACAATGCATGAGTTCGAATCAAGATCAAAGAGAAAGATAGAGGCTCCTATAATCCCTATAAGTGAATTGGGTGTTACTGTTCCAGAAAATGATCCGGCAGGTAAATTCAGGAGCGTTGTTGAAACAGTTCAAGCAGCAATTAGAAGAGGTTCAGGTCAATTACAATTAGTTATGACAACTTCACATCAAGCGAACATTGGTGGAAGAGCTAAAAGTATGGGTAAAGAAGTCAGAGAAGCAGTTAAGTCGGTGCTTCTTGCTAATGATGCAGAAATAGTTGGTATAGAACTACCAACTTCTATGACAAACATGTCAGGCCTTGATAATCAAAGAGGAGTTGTTAGCGAAGAAGTTAGAAAACAACATTTAGACGAAGTTAGAGATGCTATTAAATTTGCTGCAGATATAGGTCAAGGTGGAGAAATTGACGTTGTATCCTGGGAGTATCCTAGAAACGTTTTTGATGCATCATGGAATACAGAAGGAAAATGGAAGGGAGCGTTTAAAGCTCCTGAAGAAGAAAAACAACAACACTTGCAATTTGTTAATGCTGAAACTGGAAAAATTCAAGCTCAAGATGCAAAACACTTACCTCCACCTAAAAGAGCCGTTGAGCAAGGAATTGCTCAAGAAGGAGAAATGTGGGATTTAAAGAAATACAAAGAGTTCGCTAAAAAAGAAGGTTTAGATCCTGAAACTGGTGCTTTTGAATTGTTTAAAGAAACAGTTTTAGGTAGAGAGTTAAGACAAGCAAACAGACAAAAATCAATGCATGAAGCACAATCAATAGAGTATAGAGAAAGAGCTGAAGGGATAAAACAAAGCATGGCAAGACACGGTGAAGACCCAAGCAAGTGGCCTGACGAAGACAAGAAAAAAAAATACAACGCGTACAAAGGTTTTTCAGAGCAGGAAGCAATCCAAGCCAGAGAGCAAACAAACACTTTGAAACAAATTGAGACTCAAATAAGTAATTTAAAACCATTAACTACTTTTGCTAAAGAAAAAGCTGTAGAATCTTACGCAGAAGCAGGAATGATGGCAATGGAAGAAACTCACAATACTAAAAATTTGAAAAGACCTATAAGCGTAGGTCCTGAGTTGGGCTGGCCTCATTCTTACGGCGGGCATCCTGATGAATTTATCGAGTTAATAAGAGACGCTAGAACTAAAATGGCTGAAAGATTAAAAGACAAAGGATACTCATCAAAACAAGCTGAAGAACAAGCAAAATTACACATAAAAGGAACATTTGACACAGCACACATGGGTATGTGGCTTGAAAAATTCAAACCAGAACTTCCATGGGATACAAGAGTTAAAGAATTCAATAAATGGTTTATGGAACACGCAGAAAAATTAGCTAAAGCAGATGTTGTTGGCGGAATTCAAGTTGTAGACAGCCACTCTGCAGCTCACGGCCACTTGCCTCCAGGTCAAGGTATTTTCCCAGTTGTTGATGCTACAAAATTATTCAAAAAACACGGATTCACAGGATACATAGTTAGCGAAGGTCACGAAGAAGAAAAAATAGGTGAAGGAAGAATAATGCTCAAAACATGGGAAGCATTTGATGCACCCATAGGAAGCGGATATAATATTGGTGTAGGTTCTCAACCATTCAGAGATATACATCAAGGATATTTTGGAAGACAGTACGCACCCAGACAAATGTTTGGTTCATACACTCCACCAAATGCAGAATACAAACCTTGGGCTGGCGGAAAAAACCCAATAAGCTTTGAGTGAAAAATTGCAGTAACTTAAGAGTATGTGTTCTATCTTTCAAAAGCTTAATCACTTAACTTTCAGAGAAAACCGGTGCCTTGCGTTTATTGCTTGATTATTTCTTTTCACACATTGGCATCGGAACTTGACTCGGCTCTACGTGCCGAAAATTATTAATAAAAAAGTTTCATAAATCCCGCAAACCTTTTACAAAAATATCGTATTTCTAAAAAAACATCCAAGAAAACTGCAAACTTTTCAGAATTATTGAAAGATTTTCAACTTTTTCTTGGAAACAACATATAAAAAATAGGAATATATTATTTATCAGCCAAAATGTTTAAATAATAGTTATACAATGGTTATACATTGTGGCTATTGAAGTAAAAATAAAGAAATGGGGAAACTCTATGGGAGTAATCTTACCTAAAGAATTGGTAAAAGAAAAAAAATTGAAAGAAAACCAGAAAATTTTGATTCAAATAGTTGAGAAAGCAGATTTAAGCGACATATTTGGCTCTTTAAAATTTAAGAAATCTGCTCAAGAATTAAAAGATGAGGCAAGAGAAGGATGGGATTGATGAACACGCTTTTTTGGGATACTTATGCGTTTGTTAGAGCAATTGAAGGCGGACATGATTACAACAAGTTCATCAAAGGTTATTCTATTATTACAACAAGATTAAATTTAATGGAATTACATTACACCCTTCTAAGAACACATAATAAACGAATAGCAGATACATATTATGAACGATTAAAAAAATATGCAGTTAAGTTTGAGGATGAAATCATAAAAAAATCAAACATATTCAAATTAATTAACAAAAAGAAAAAATTATCCTATGTTGACTGTGTTGGCTACATCTTAGCAAAAGAACAAGGAATAAAATTCTTAACAGGTGATGAAGGATTTAAAGATTTAGATAATGTTGAATTTGTGAAGTAATTAAAATACACGAATGACTCCCCTTTCATTTCTCTCTTCAATGTATAACCCATCATTTAAATCTGCAGTTTTTAACATCACAGGTCGATTGAAAGTTTCTATACCCCAATAATTAAACTGTAACTTTATCCATCGTCTCTTTGATACAAATCCTAAAACATCTAGCAAAGTTTTTATTTCATCCTGAGTATCAAATAATTTTTTTAAAAAAATTTCAGGAGCTGTATCTTTCAATTCTTCCAGCCATTTATCGTAGTTTTTAGGGGTGCTGAAATCAATAATTTTAGATTCAATAGGTTCAGACCATGCTCTTCCTTGTCCTTTAATATTTCTTCCAACGGCAGGAACAATAATATTTTCTTTAATGACGGTCTCTTCAGCAAACTGCTTATTAACTACATCAATCAAACCTTCATCATACTTTCTCTTCTTTTTATCTCCTAATATTTCTCTTTCGGCCATACTAATTCTCCTTGATGATAAATTCTTGCTTTTCCTCTATTAGGATAACTCAAATCATCTTCCATATTTCCAGTAACATAAATTTCTCCACCCGATGAAAGATGACCGGTTCCACCACCAGTTATATTGCCAATTATTTTTATTTTCCCACCCATCATGTGGTTACCTGTAGAATCATTCACATCACCTTTAACTATAATCAATCCTTTTTCCATTTCAGAACCTGTCCAATTATTTACATCACCAATAATTGTGAGATTTTTTGAATTTAAATGACCAAGATAACTTAGTCTAGTATTAAAGTGACTTGTTAAAACATCAAAATTATCTTCATCGGAAGTATTTATCAAATGGGATAAAAATATTCCGCAAAATTCAAA
>JACRAI010000020.1 GCA_016213425.1 archaeon
CACTGGTTTATTTGAACGACAAGTGTTTATTGATTGTGGCAAATCAATGATTAAAAGATTTCAAAAACAAGGTCAAAAAATGAATGGAGAAGATGTACAAGATAGACTATTGCTTACTTGGTAGTTTTTTCCAAGATTTAACAATTTTAGGCCATCTATTAAGTAATTCTCTTCCAAAAATTACTTCATCCACAAGACCGGAGTTTAATAGATCTATAATACGACATAGATAAGATTTTCCTTTAATCCACCAAGTAAATCTATCATCAATTATTAAATAATGTAATATTTGCTTATTTTCAGAATTGAGTAATTCTTTTAATTCATACCCATCAAGCATTGTTTCATACACACCATCTGCAACTCTACTTCCAAAAGTGGTGGTTCCATAATATTCCTTAATCTCCCAAACCGCAACAGGATCCATTATATTAGGATATGCTCCATCCATCCAACGAGAAAGAGTTCGTAATGGTTTCTTATTTTTAGTTATTATCAATAAACCTTTCGGATTGTCGTCAAAATAACATCCTCTTAATGCTTTCTCAGTTAACATATTAGTTATTCCTACTAAATAAGAATAATGCTTTTTCTCTTTCTTTTGCTTATTAATTGGTAAGTAGCATTTAGGGTGCACTTTTGCTTTTATTTTTTCAAATTCTATTTTAGCCTCTTCTCTATCCATTAAATTAGGATAAACCTCTTTTTCTATTAAATCACTTCTTTTATTCAAATAACTCAAAATATCTTTTGCAAAATTAGTTGATTGATTTGTTGCAGTGTCAAAAAGATGTTCGTGACTTAACTTTAATTTATTAAATAAATTGTATATGTCTTCAATAGAGTATCTTTTTAATTTATTGTTTTTACGATCAGAGTAGCCAATTCCTTCAGAAATTAATTTTACATGAGCCCAAAATTCGTTAGTTCTATTCTTGAATTCGTCAAACGGTTGCATTGTTAAAATAGAAAATGTCAATTGTAGTTATATATATCAATACCACAACTTAATCACGCGCTAAATACATAATTTTTAGCGTTATTTTGAGTAATAAAACACTAAACCCCTCAATTATAAATCTTTTATCCTTTCAATTTAATTCTGAATAATCCTCACTTGATGATCAGTGGAGTATTTTTATTTCTTCTTTGCAATCTTCCATAAGATATCAAATTGTTTTCTGTATGATTCTGAAACTGTTTTGCTAGTTACAAGGATTACTCTTGGTTGTTCTGTGAATAAAAATATTGCAACTTTATTTCCGTAAACAGTAGTTTCAGTAGGAGTTTTGTATGCGTTAGGAATGTATCTCGCATCAACAAATTTCCATCCAACGAATTTCTCAGAACCACCTGAATTAAATATTACTTTCATCATTATTTTGTTTTTCTCCAACTTCTTCAAGTAGTGCGTGAAGTAAAAATCCAGGATTTTTGAAAAATTACCTTGAGAACCATAAGTAAACGTGGTTTGTTTCGTTCTAATAATATCTTCAAGAATTGTTTTCAAACCTTCTTTTCCTTCGTACACTTCTACAAGTTCTTCTTTGAATAAAGGTTGTATTTTTTCAAGTTCTGGAAGAATTTGCTGAACTGCAATTTTTTCTTCGCTTAATTTTTCTTCTTTTTCTTCTAAATACCTTAGAATTCTTTCAGGTTTTGCTGCACGAAAATATTTCCTGTTGTTTTTTATTACATAAGAAACAAGGCCTTTGTTGATCAATTTATCCAGTAAATCATAAATGTTGGTTCTGTTAATCTTGGTTTTTTCAACTATCTTGCTAACTAAAGAAGCATCCATTTCTAGTAATGCAAGATAAATGTCTGCTTCATTACTTGTAAGCCCTATTTTAAGTAAAATTTGTTTTCGCATAAAATGATAAAGATCAAGCAATATTTAAATATTGTTGTCTGCTAGTAGTACAACAAATATTTATTTAGTTCTACTCGTAATTTATCTTATGAAATCAGAAAACATGCTTTGGGAAGTTTTAGTGCCTAAAACTTCAAACGAAGGAATTGAATACACTTTAGAACATCACAAAGCATGGGATGAACAAGTTATTCAGTTAACCCAAGGAATGACTATTTTAAGCACTGCTAAAGGCAAATGGGTTAACTTAGAAGGACATTTATTTGTTGAAGAAATGATTCCTGTAAGAATTTACTGTAAAAAAACAGATTTAGAAGAAGTGCTTAATTATACTTTAACTCATTATAATCAAGAAGCAGTTTTTGCTTATGAAATAAGCTCAAATGTGATTGTTAAACGCAAAGAATAAAAACTTATTTTAGTGTTCTGTAAAGTTCTCCATTAACTCTTAAAGAATATAAAAAATTACTGTGTTTGTCTTCTCCTGCTGAAGGTCTTGGGGATTCTTTTATAGTAATTTGAGGTTGCTCTAATAACAAAACATCTCCAGTTTCACTTTTTAATAACTCAAGAACTTTATTTTCTACTTGTGATTTAACATACTTCCAAACGTACCTTTCGCGTGCGCCATTTTTGATATTTTCAGGCTCAAATAAACCCCAGCAATCGCAATAAACTGCTCCCTCTAAAGATGTACTGACTGCTTTTATGAATCTTAACTTCGCTTTTGAAAAAAGACCTTTTTTGTATTTTTCGGGAAGTTGTTCATAATAAATTGCCGGATCAAAAGTTTGGTTCATATAGATCAAAAATTTGTGGAAATTTATAAAGTTTACTAACGTTCTCACTGGACACCATTTTTCTTGAAAATCTTGCAGAAAGTATTTAAACCATTTGAAAGATTTTCAGCGATTTTTTTACCAAAAAACTCATTTTATCGACGAATTGAGTACTGCAAACTATATATTGAAGTTGAAGATGTTTTTAGGTGTAAAATCAGGTCACTGGACACTGGACATTCACGCGTAGGCTATTTAAATAAATAGAATTTTGAATTAAATTGCCGGCAAGGCAAGAGAGAATAAAAGTTCAGAATGGCACCAACCGTTTTGAATCTTTGTTCCTTGAAACCTTGTCAGCACATCTATTATATAAAGTTTTACTTTTAAAAACAAAAAAAATTAAGAGAAAAAAGAAAGAACAAGAAGAATCAAAACAAGTCATGACAATTTCTGAAGAAACACTGAAAAAAGAATGGAAC
>JACRAI010000018.1 GCA_016213425.1 archaeon
TCTTTCCTTTGCTGTTAAAGTAAAACTCGAAAAAAGTCATAACTAGTTCTCTTAAACTTTTGTAAACAGGATCTCTGAATCTTAACACTTCAAATTTTGATTTGCTCACTGCACCCCAATAATTATCTTCTTTGAAAATCGCAATTATATGGTCTTCATCTTCTCCTTTACAACTTTCCAAATCAACAATTAAAGGAGGCCTTCTGTGATATCTAAATGCTGCGCAAGCAAATAAAGCTCCGCCGAAACAATGACTTTTTTGTTCTCGCATAACTCTTCTAGCGCTTCTTGCACCATCTGTTGGATCATACTTTATACTATCTAAATAATCTTGAACTTTTCTAGGAGAATCAAGTCTAGCAAGAAGACTTCTTTCTTTCGGAGTCCAAATGTTATTTTTGTTATTCATAGATTGAAGTGCACCTCTCTTGGTTTTGCTAAAGAGTCATATAATTCTATTTTATCTGTGTTTTCTTTTTTTACTGCATCTTGAACTCCACTTATTCCTCCGTGGCTGACTCCTTTGTATTTTTGAGTTAATTCTGAAAACAATTTTAAAAAATTCTCAGGACTTTCTTTCAAAAAATTCATTGCTTCTTGAACTGTTTCTTGTCTGCCTATAATTATTGGCAGATGATAATCATTGACCAGGCTATGTATTGGAAAAATGCAAGACGCTGAATCAGTATACGTATTAATAAAGTTCGCATAGAATTCTTCTTCATTTATACGAGAAAATTTCTTAGCACGTTTTATTTCTCTTTTCAGTTTACGTTTTGTTATTGATTCATGGAATAAGTATAAGGTTCTTTCAGGTAATAAGCCAGGATCTCTGGCAAGTTTTCTTAAAGGGCTTGGAAGAAAAGGATTGTATTTTGCAAAACCTAAAACTAGTGTGTGTAAAATTATTGCATGCAAATATGTGGCTCTTCCAGGAATGCAAATAAAATGTTCTGATCCTTTTTTTCCCATAGAAATTGAAGGATTGCTAATAACATAAGTTTCATTTGTTCCTTCTTCCACTAATCTATCAACCAATTCCATTTAAGCCTCAAATTTAGGATTCTCATACTTTGTATGAATTGTTTGTTTTGTTAATAAATCATAAATGTGAATCCATTTAGTGTTGTCTTTAACTTGGTCACTTTCCATGTTGATGTCTTTTGCTTCTTTATCGTACTGTACAGGACTCATTAATTGTTGCAAAAGATCAAAAACGCTTTTCGGATCTACTTTTAATTGTTTCATCGCTTCTTTCATTGTTTCTTTAGGTCCGTAAAGCAATGGCATGATAACATTTCTCCCTGCACTTTTTTCTCCACCTGTTGATTCAAAATAAATGCATGAGTTCCTTGAGATATTTGACAAAAAAGGGTGTTTTGTATCTTTTATACCGAATTCTTTTATTCCCTTAACAGCTCTTCTTTTTTTAGGTACATAATGCATTATGAAAAAATTGTATTTTCCGTATTCGTTCTCTAAACCATCCTGGTCTTTAGCTAAAAGCAAGAACGGTTCTGGAAGCCATAACTGCCATTTAGAAAATTGATATATAGGATGAAATGCTTGAAATACTGCTTGAGATTCTTCTGCATTGCACAATAATGGTTTAATTCTTGCATGCATTGCTCCAAAATAACCATCTTTGCAATCTCTTTTAATTAAATCTATTAAGTTCATTCTTTGACCTCTGCTTTTTGAAGATCTTCTTGTGTAATCTCAGGATTATGTCTTTTCTTTATTGGTTCTCCGTTTAATGCTTTTTGAAAGTATTCAATAAATTTTTTTGTTTCACATTCATTTAAGTCATGGAACGTAAATACTGTTTTAAGATTTTCAGGACAATTATAAACATCAGGAAAAAAAGCTCTCTTAGTTGTTGATATGTTGCGAACTCTACTACCATAGGGGCTTGTTACTAAATTTTTCACCAACTCTTCTATACTTGATACACCTTGCATGATTGTGGCAGCAGTCCATTGAGGAAAAGCATTTTGGTCGGGCATTAAGATGTATCCCCCAAACCATGTTTGCATAGTTTTATGATCAACTACTTTCAAAACATATAGTAATTCTGGAACTTCACTCATTCTAAACCTCTATTGAATTTTTTAATATCTTCTGCAGTGATTTCTGGATTGTGCCTTTTTTTCTTTTTAGGTATTTCAATATCTTTTTTTATTTCTGGTGTTGTTGCACCTGTTGTTTTACCCATATAATTCACATTTATACTTCCGGTAGATGTTTCAACACTTATTTTTCCCGGGTTGCATCCTGTAGGTATTTCTTTAGGAACGTATCTTTCATTGTCTTTAGTAGTCATTCCTGTAACATTTATTTTTCCAATTGATGTATCAACATCAACTATTGCTGGAACGTAAACATTAAGAGTAACATTTCCAACAGAACTTTCAATGTATAATTCTCCTTTTGTATAAACATCTAAAGTTATTTGTCCGGCAGATGTTTCAATGCTTCCGCCATGCTTGATTACTCCTGTTACATTTCCTGTTCGTGTTTCAATTTGAACTTCCAAATCGCTATTTTGTTCAGGTAATTCAAGAAGCCCGTCTAAACTATCTATCTCTAGATTTCCATGATAGTTTTCTGCTTCATTTAAGGAACCTTTAATTTTAACTTTGTCATTTTTTGAAATTCCTAAAATTAAATTTTGAAACCTGTTATCCACTTCAACAGTTTTTACTGAAGCATATTCATCTTCATATTCTTTTTCTTCTTCTAATTCTTTGACTTTTATTTTTCCATCTTTAATAACTGCATATTTTGTTCCATCGGGTGAAATTACTACATTATTTATTATACTGCCCCCTTGAAATTCTTCAGGAACTACTACTCCATTAATTCTCATTGTCATTTTTATCACTCCGGATTGTGGCGTTTCCTTGCTGGCTCGCCATTTAATGTTCTTTGTAAATAAGTCAAGAATCTTTCTCGTTCTTCTTGAGTTAACTCTTTGTATGTATAAATAATTTTTTCATCAACTTGTACAAATGGGAAATCTTCTTGTTTGTCAAAAACAAAAGTAGGATATCTCCAATAGGTGTCAGTGAAATGTTTTGCAAGTTCTTCTAAGTTGGGTTGTGCAGCCCCTCTAGACAATATAATTATATTGCCTGTTTCGTTTGTTTCTGCACAGAATATCCCGTATTTATCTTCTTTCGTTTGATTGTTAATTTTTTTTAAAACATGCCATAACTTACTCATTTCAATCCCTCTGCTTTTGGCATTTGTGCTAACTCTTCTGGTGTAAATTCAGGATTGTGCCTTTTCTTTTTAGGCTGTACAGGATTAGTTTGTGCTTTTTCAACTAAATCATCGATTTGTTTTTCATCATCAAAATTTTCTCTAACTATTGTAACTTTTGCTCCGCTTAATTGATTGTATACTTGCCCGAAAATTTTAGCTTTATCAAAGCCTTCTTTGGTGTAAGTTGTTATCATAATTGGTGAATAATCTCCTTGAGGAGTTACAAATAACCATGAGTATCTGTCAGGATTTCCTTCACATTCGACTTTCAATTCTACATCTTTTTCTATTTCCCATCCATATCTTTCATGTCCTTTAGTTAAAACAGAAAAGTTTCTTTGGTCATTTACTGAAAAAAGTTTTGTACCGGTACTTCCAGAATTGCTTGCAAAAAAACAAAACTTCAACTTGTTTTTTTTGTCTTCTTTTATTGCATAAAAAACGCTTCCTTCCTGTTCTGTGCCATACACAACATTATCACTGAACACTTTATGTAATAAATAATAAAATTGCTGTAAATAGTAATCTGCTCCATTCTCTACAGGAACCCCCGTACCATCTGCTTTTTCTATTAATTTATCTAATTGTTCTCCGTCAAAAACAAATTCTTCACTCATTTTTTTCCTCTGCTTCTTTTTTCTTTCTTTCCTTGACTGTGTTATATTTGCTCATGATCCATTCATACCCTGCTGACGCTAGATTTGTACCTAGAGGGATTAATAAAAATGGAGGATGCATTGCATATAAAGTTGCTTGCCCAATAAAACACAGAATACCTAGTGGCAAACCCGTTTGTATACCGAAATTTTCTGAAGCTGTTAATTTTTTTTCAGATTCTTTTGTTGGTTTGTTTAACTCAGCTTTAACATTTTTAATGGATGTTGGAAGCATGTAAGGGCATAAGTTGGTAAGTATCATGCTTGCAGTAAAATACTTGCTGAATTTTTGAGTGTCGCTTTTTAATTCTTGTCTCACTTCTTTCCAGACTTCTTCGTCTTTTACTTCTTTAACTTTTTCTTCTAATACTTGATCAGGGCAATTCTGAATTATTGAAGCGTTTTCTCCAGTTAATTTTTTGTAAGCAGCAGCGAATATTTTTGCTTGCGCTAAAGCTTCTCTTGTGTGAGCTGTTATCTTGATTGGTGAGTATTTTCCTTCTTCAAAAAAGCCATTCA
>JACRAI010000130.1 GCA_016213425.1 archaeon
AAAGAAACAACTGCAAAACATTTGGGAAGTGAACAAGCAGTGCTTAATGATCCTTCAATAGTTGTATCTTATTTTCAAAGTGTTTCTTTTTTAGTTCTAGGTTTATTGCTTGTTTTGTTTGTTGTTTACACTTTATCAAGGAGTATTATTTGGAGAATTTTAGTTGGAAAGAATTTTTCTTTGAAGTATTTTGCTGATTTTTTTAAAATAAACTTTATGTGGTGTTTATTGTGGCTTGTTCCTTTAATTATTGTTTTTTTAGGATTAATGCCGCAATTCAAATTTATAGGAATGATTTATTCGTTAATAGTTTTCAGCTATTTCAGCGGAGCACTCCATTACAGTATTGCCAGTGAAAAGAATGTTTTGAAAACTTTTGGATTGTTAAGTATTGGATTTTTTACATATCTATTAACTCCTTATTCTTTGATGTACGTGACTTATGTAGTTATTGCAAAAATTTTAGAACAACTTCCATACTATGAATATTCTTCTTATGTTTTTCTCATTCTAACGATAGCTTGCTTGAGAGTTTATCTTGCAGGAATATTTGGCGAGTTAAGTAAGAAAAAGTGAAGTTTTATATAACATTTCAGTTTCTTGATTTATATGAAAACAGACACGCCTAAACCGTTTGGTCTGCCTAATAGTAAAGGGTTCTACAAAGTTAACGAGTCAAATGAGCTCGCACTTGATACAGCTGTTAAGCTTCCAAAACTGTGGAGTGGAAAACTCGAATTTTTAGCATTGTCAGGATACATAGAAAAAGATTATCCTGAAGATACGAAGGAAGAAGATTTTGATTTTTGTTACCACATTATTGCAGGAATAGATCCTTTATTACATGAAAATGTCCAACAAAAATTTATGTATGATGTCACAACACAAAAAGAATTTGAAAAGGCTTATGACGTTGCAAGACAAGGAATGTTTTGGCATCATAAACCTAAATTAATAGTTTGGGATGGTGCTTCTGTTCAAAAACGAATAAAAAAGAGAGATGTTGAGGATTTGATAATGGGAAGTTTCATCCACTCATTGGCCTTCAGAGCAGTGCCTTTATGGGATAAACCTGGAGTAATTAAGGCATGGGAAGAATGCTCTTTGACTCCTTTTGAATACTTTCAACAAACAGTATTTCAATTTCATAATAAACGCGCAAAAAATCCGGTTTTCATTTACCCAGTCACGGATGATGAAGCAAAAAGGTATGTTCTTGGTTGAAAAGAAAAAGAATTAACTACTAGATATTAATATAAATTAATTCTTATTTTAATTAAGTATTACTGAAATAAGCAAATTTTATAAGCCGGAGAAATATTTTATGTTCAATGCAAAAAAGAGTTGTGTATTTAGATAAGGGAGAACTTATAGGTTATAATGTATTTATACTTAACATAATTCGAGCTAAAAAAGCCGATAAAGCAGAGGTTCTAAGTAATTCTAGAATAAAAGACATTCTTGAAGGGTGTAAAAGTTTAGAAGGAGATACTTATGACAAGGCGGTTTATTTGCTAAAAGAAATCATACAAAAACATCCTTTTGCAAGTGGAAATAGACGTACTGCTATTGTTACTGTAAAATCTTTTTTAGTGAAAAACAAACTGTATTTCGGAGTTAAAGATTCTCCCGAACAAGCAAGAGTTTTAGTTGGTGTGCGTGAAAAGTTTTATAAAGATGAAGAAATTAAAGAGTGGTTGAAAGATGGAAAAATACGAGAATTCAGAAGATGAAGAATTTTATAAAAAAGTCGCTAAGAAATTAGAAGAATTTAATAAACTTATAAAAGGGCATAAAAGGTTATTGAAAGCAATTGCAGAATTGTAATTGAGTGAAATATTAATAATTTTTATTTGTATTGATTATTCTTCTTCATCTCTTTCTTCTCTTTCAATTTCTAATCTTTCACCGTTGAAGTAATCGTATACTTTTCCTTCTTCTTCATCAGTGCATTGATTGTGAGAGCCGTCGCAGAAAGGTTTGTTTTTTGATAAACCACACATGCAGATCTTTTTTGTTTCTCCACCAATTTCTAATTTGAAAGGAGCTTTATCTTCATGTATTACTATTCTTGCCATGAGGGTTGAAAGATTTTCAATAGTATATAAATTTTTGGTAAAGACTTATAAAAAATAAAAATAGACTATGGAAAGGTTTAAATATTTTAGATATCTATAAGGGGATAAAGATATTGTATGTCATATGTCCTTGAAGATAATGAAATAATATTGATTCATATAAAACCCAAGAAAAAATGAAAACCTGCTATAACTGTGGAAAACAAGTAAAGGAATCTGGTGTAATTAAAGAAGGAGTAAAGCTCAAATGTTTGAAATGTTTTAACTGCGGTGAAGAATTTTTCAGTGCAGGTGAAATGATCAGGTTTGATATGCTAACTGGAAGAAGAAAAATAGCTTTAAATTAAATCTTCACATTATCTTCTGTTGTTGCTGCTTGTGCTTGTAAAAAAGATTCCTACGTTTTATTGATTTGCGACGGAGTCGCCACTAGTCGTATGCTTAATATTCTATTCCTTTAGTTGTTGTTATTTTTCTTGGTTTTTTCAGCGTTACAAATTCTGTTACGTAATCTGCAATTTCCATTACTTCTAAAGGTGCGAATCTTCCGGTTAAGAAAACAGCTGTTTTTTGAGGAGTTTTTTTTAAAACTTTTATCACTTCTTTAGGTTTCAACAATCCGTAAGCCATTGCTAGATTTATTTCGTCTAGAACTAAAAGATTTGGTGATTTTTTTAAAGTTTTTTCAGCAAACTTTAAACCTTCTTCCGCGTGTTGTATATCTTTAATGGATGGGTGATGTATATCAATCCAGTGTTTTGTGCCGAATTGATAAATTTCTTAATTAGTACTTAATC
>JACRAI010000131.1 GCA_016213425.1 archaeon
AAGCAATTTCAACAAACATATTCTTAAACATTTATTCACTGTAAAGGGATTGTATTCCATAGTTTAGAAATCTTTATAATACCTAAATACAATTAAAATTTAGGCGTTAAACAATTAAGACTATTTCTTGAAAGGGTTGGGAGGTAAAAATGAATAGCCAAATAAGTAATAACCCATTTAGTGCGTTTGAAGTTAAAGAAGCTCCCGAGTTTGAAAGTGTTGAGATAGTTATTGGTGGAGCAGAATTATCCAAGCATGTAAGAGTTTCTTTTGATGATGAAATAGGAAAAGTTTTTACAAATAAATCAAAGAGCTACGTATCAAAAGTCGTTAATAGAGTAAAAACATACCTAGCAAATGCGTGAAAGGTGTATTGGCTATCGACCTTAGCACTACATTTAAAACTTTTGGGGGAGGTCATCAGTCCCCGTCCTGCCACCAGACATCAAGTGTTGAAATTCATTTGATGTCTGAGAGCTAAACGGGCGCTAAGATATTTGTCTAAAAAACATATCAAACACTACTCACTATGAAGTGAGACTAAAAAATTAAATACTACTAAATTAAATGTTATTCAATGGCAAAAAATAGGTCTAAAGGAGTTACAGCTTTCGGCTGGTATTTCACTGTTCTATCAGTGCTTGTTTTTTACTCAAATCTTTCTTTTTTAATTAGTGAATTATTAAAACTGATTCGTTTGCCTCCAAATGTATTTGGAATATTTTCAATGTACATGCCTGTAATCAGGTTGTCTTTTCTTGATTACTTAATAGCAATAGTGGGTTTATTGGTTGCAGGAAGATTATTCTTGATCGCTGTGGACATACTTAATTCAAAATTAAGATCTTTGAATGATTTAAATTTCAGTGCTTATTCATTTGTAGCTTATTATTTATTGATAATTATTGAAAGCATTAGAGAAGTTTGGGCGGGAACAGGTTTTTTTTCAGAGTATGGTTTAACATCCGCAATAATGAATATTATTTTTTGGTTCTTTGTAATGAAGTTTTTTGAAGAAAGAAAAAATTCTCTTTAATTATTAACAATGAAGATTTTACCAGCTTACATTTATTAAATAATTTCCTCTCTCAATAAGTTTTTTCCTGCAAAGGTCTTCGAGAAGTATCGATGCAAGATTGTTGTACTCTCCAGTTTCTACAAATTTTTTCAAATCAGATTCTTCATACTCATCAAGTTTACCGGTGATGCGTTCGAAAGCATGAGAAGAATCATTACTGCATTCTTGATCCGCAACAAAATCATACTCTTTGTTGTAAACTTTTTGAATAAAATCTTCAAACTTACTCCAACTAACTTCTAAAACGGTTAGTTTTCTAACTTCTAAGGTTAGTGATGCTTTTTTATCTGTCATGAAAATTAAAAAAATGACTCTTATTTTAAATCTTTATCTTAAGATAAAATAACCTTTTTAAGTCTAGACCTTATTCTAGCTGTTATGCTTAACAAATGGATTAATAAAAAGTATTTGCAACCTGAACAATTCAAGCAAGAATTTCTTAACAATAAACCTTACCCGCACTTAGAGTTTAAAAATTTTCTAAAGGAAGAAAAAGCAATGGAAGTATTAAAATCATTAGCTCAAGAAAAATTCATTGAAAAAGAAGCTGACTTATTCAAGTTCATGCAAACTAATGATTTGGGAAGCACCAAAAACAGAGTTGTCAAGGAATTTGTGCAATTCTTGTACTCAAAAGAATTTATTGATTACATGCAAAAATTAACCGGGTTCAAATTCCAAAACAAAGTAGATGTTGCAGGCACTTTATACCAAAATACCGATTACTTATTATGCCATGATGATGAATTAGAAGGGAGAAAGATTGCTTTCTTATTTTATTTTTCTGACTTTGAAGAAAATGAAGGGGGAAGTTTAAATTTATTTGATTCAAAAAAAGGAAAACCGGTAAAAGTGGTTAAAAAAATAGTTCCGAAATTTAACAAGTTGGCTTTTTTTGAAGTTTCACCAATATCGTTCCATGAAGTAGAAGAAGTTATTGCGGATAAACAAAGAATAGCGATAGGTGGATGGTTTTATGATAAATAAAATATATTTAGAAAAAATTGAAGAAATAAAAAAATCACTTAATTCCAATCCTGACTTTCCTAGCACGCAATTGAACAATTTTTTAGTTGATTATTCTGATTTCAAGAAAAAAGTTGAGCAATTAAGATACAAAAAAGATGTTGATGTTTTACATCACAAACTAAGCAAAGCAGAAATCAACATTCCAGAACTTAAAGAATGGTTGTCTAAAATTCTCGGCAAGAAAATAACTCACACAAATTTCACAGCACATCTGTTAGAGTGGAGAGATTACTTAATAATGAACGATGATTACGAAGAAAAACCAGGAATAGATGTGATATTCGATTTAACAAAAGACTGGAATTCTAAAGGGGGAGGGCAAATAATTTACGTTGATGGAACAGGAGAATATTATGCCATCCCAATTTCAGAAAATTCTTTAACAATAGTAGAACGAAAAAAAGGAGTGCAAAAATTCTTCAAATATTTGAATAATTTGGCGAAAAATAATAAAAGATTCTTTTTAGTGCTGAACATTTTTTAGTTTACAGAAAGTACTGTGAGCTGCAAACTATGAACTTAGAACCACAAACTATTTTATTTTCTCGCTCTTTTCCCAAATAGTTAAGAAATATTTATTCAAAAAACTTGATAAGTCTTCATCTTTAATTAAGATGTTGAATCTTTCTTTCACTTCAGGACTTTTTAGTGTTATCTTGCAGGCAGTGCCGTCTTTTATTATTACTGAAAAGTTTTGCAGAGGATAATATTTTAGTTTTATTCCTATTCTTTTGTAAGCATTAATTAATTCTTTATTTACTGAAGTTCTAGTTATTATGATTCTAACATCAAATCCCTTTAATTTTTTTAATTCATCAAGCAGAGTGTATTTGTGTCCGCTGCTTGCTCTCCAGCCTAAAATGTATAATGATTTTTGTACTTTTGAAATAAAATCTTTTGTTATAGAAACTGAAGCATCAACGCCGTGCGAAAGACTTACAACTTGTTTTTTTTGCAGAACTTTGTTATCTCTTCTCAATTGGTCAAGTTCTGGAATGATTGTTTCTTCTATTTCTTTTAAATCATCAATTTTCGTTTCAATAAAATTCTTCACAGCAATTGAAGGTTTGATTGCTTCATACTCGCTAATTTCCCCTTCAAATTGCTGAATTAAACCTTTTTGTATTAGACTTTTCAAGTTAGGATAAACTGCTGTTGGAGGGACTTTAGAGTACTCGCTTAATTCTTTAGCATCACTCCTGCCGTATTTTAGTAGGGAGTAATAAATTGATTCTTCATAGCTTGACAATCCCAACTGTCTAAGAGCTTCCATTAATAATTAAAAATTAATAGTAATATATAAATATTAGCCTGTTTTTGTATTTGTTATGGAATACAAAAAAGAATTAGAAAAAGCAGTAGAGCTTGCACAGAGCGCAGGCGAATTAGTAATGAAATACCATGACGGGCATTTCGATGTTGAAACAAAAAATGATGGAACACCGGTCACAATAGCTGACAAGAAGTCTAACGAGCTAATACTTAAAGGATTAAGAGATGCATTTCCTTTAGACGGAGTTGTTAGCGAAGAATTAGAAAAAGTCGAAGGAAAAAGAACTTGGTACATAGATCCTATAGATGGAACTAAAGGATTCATAAGAAGAAACGGAGATTTTGCAGTGCATATAGGGTTAGTTGAAGATGGAAGACCTGTTTTAGGAGTTGTTTACAGACCTTTAACCAAAGAATGTTATTATGGAGTCAAAGGTGTAGGTGCTTTCAAAGTTAACGGCAATAATGTTCAAGAACTTAACGTGAATGGAGAAAATAATGGATTAAGATTAATGGTGAGCTATAATTATGATGACAAAGAAGAAGCCAGAGACTTAGTAGCATTGTTAAATCCTAGTGAAATCATTAAATCTGGAAGTGAAGGATTAAGATTGATGCGATTAGTAGAAAACAAAGCAGATTTGAGAATTACAGAAAGACCCGATATGTGCAGCACTTGGGATTTGTGTGCACCTCATGCAGTAATCGAAGCAGCTGGCGGAATTGTAAGTTTTCTTGATGGGAACAGAGTAGATTACCATGGTCAAGGAAAAATTGGCAAGCAATATGTGGCTGCAAGAAGCAAAGAATATTTAGATTACGCAAGAAAAAGATTAGGATACACTTAAAGAGTTTAGGGGTTATTGGTTTTTAGTTTAGGACTATATTAGTTTGCGGTTTGTGGTTCGCAGTTTGAGGGTGATTTATATCTATGCTGCAAACTTCAAACCAATTTACTCTAAATCAATTCTATGGTAAACTTAATAAACTCTGATTGAATTATCCCTTTGGGATGGAGCTTAAAAGAGTTGATTTGTTATTAATACTCCAGTTAATATCAACTTTACTAAGAGTATATGGTGTTGCACTAGTTGTTCCTGCACTTGTTGCTTTTTATTTTAAAGAATTCGTTGCCGCAAGTTCTTATTTTGTATCTGGACTTATTATTTTTGGAGGATCATCAGCAATTCTTTTATTTTTAGAGAAACCTTTAGCAGGTTATGAAGTAAAATTAAGGCACGCAGTTATTTGTTTAGCTCTCGCTTGGACAGCTGTTTCTCTAACTTCAACAATTCCTTTTATTCAATCAGGAATGAGCTTTGTAGATGCTTTTTTTGAATCTATCTCTGGTTGGAGCGGTACGGGTTTAACAATGGTTCCAGATCCTTCAAAACTTCCTCAATCGCTTAATTTTTTTAGAGCTTTTATTCAATGGGTTGGAGGTTTCGGAATAGTCGTTTTAGCTTTATTACTGTACACCAGGCCTTCGACCGCAAAAAGATTGTTTGCCGCTGAAGGAAGAACTGAAAACTTTTTTTGGGATTTTAAAAAAATCGCCAGAGGTGTTGTTGGCATATTTTTGTTTTACACAATTTTAGGTGTAATTTCACTAAGAATTTCCGGAGTTCCTTTTTTTCACGCAATTATTCACACATTAACATCAATATCAACAGGAGGATATTCTTCAAACCCTGTAGGTATAGGATTATACGGTGCATGGCCAATGTTCTTTGGAATACTTTTAATGATAATTGGTTCTACAAGTTTCAGCAGTCACTATGATTTATTAACGGGGCAATTTAAAAGATTTGTTAAGAATCCAGAGATACGTTTTATGTTATTCATAATATCATTTGCAGCTATTCTAATATTTTTTGAAATTTGGGTCATGAAAGGAAAATTTTTTTATGATGGCTTCTTTTATGTTGTATCTGCTATTTCTGGCACTGGAGCTGGCACTCCTGTAGCAGTTTCTTCTTTTAATCAAGTATCTATGATTATACTTATTTTTTTAATGATTTGTGGAACTTGTTATGGATCAACAGCTGGAGCGATAAAGTTATGGCGTATATTAATAATTGGAAAAATAATAAGAAGAGAAATAAGCAGACATTTTTTGCCAGAACACGCAGTACTGCCAATAAAAGTAGGTGATCAAATAGTTAATGATGATCAAGCTCTGAAAGTTACTGCTTATGCTTTGTTATACTTATCTCTTTTATTTATTGGAAGTTTTGTCTTTATGCTTTCAGGATACCCAACTGTCGATTCAATTTTCACAGTTGCATCAGCTCAAGGAAACGTTGGATTAAACATTTTACCGGAAGCAACATATTATGGAATGAATCCTTTACTTAAATTATTGCTTTCATTTCACATGATTTTAGGAAGAATAGAAATCTTTCCATTCTTGATATTAGTAAGAAGTTTTCTTTCCAGCAGATTTTAGGAAATTATTTAAACTAAACTGTTTTTTAGCCCTGTATGAACGTAGTAATCTTAGGATCATCGTTGTTTGCAAAAGAATTAGCTAAAGAACTCTCTAATTCTGAGCATAAAGTGTTCATTGTTGTAAAAGACAAAGATGTAGCTTTAGAAATTAGCAGTGAAAATGAGGGTATTATAGTAGTTAATTCTGATCCTTCAAAACAAGCAGTTCTTGACGAGTTAGAACTAGAAAATTGCGACGTTCTTATAGCTGCAACAGAAAAAGAAGAAG
>JACRAI010000126.1 GCA_016213425.1 archaeon
CGTTAATTACAATGCTGCCTTCGTACATGCATTCACCTGCATTATATACATCTCCGAAAACTGTTATGTTTTTTCTATTCGAAAACCCTAAAGAATATATTTCTGTATTTAGATGTTTTAAGTGCAGAGTAAAATTTTGTTCTTCACACTTATTTATTAAAACAGAAAAGAATATGCCCATCAAGTAACCGTTAAACTTTCCAAATCCTTCGTATTCTTTCAATTGTATTGAAAAATCAGCAATATCTTTTGAAGTGAATTCTTTGTCTTCAAGCAAGTCAGAAAGAATTTCGTAATTCCACCTGTGAAATCCCTCTGAATCTTCGAACATTTCTCCCGGATGAAGAAAGTCAGTTCCATTTTTAAGAATGCTGTATAACTCTTCAACTTTAGGATTCTTTTTAACTGCTATTTGTTTTTCTTCTAGAGATTCTTGTTTTCCTAAATCTTGCAAGTAATTATCTAAGGTCATCAGGAAATTTTAGCTTGCAGCAGTAAATAAGTATAATTCTATTGATTCTTTTATATCTAATTTTTTTAACTTTTTTTTTACTTCTGCTTTAATTTTTTCATCAAAGTCGAAAGTGCATGAGTCTGAGCCGTCACTGATTTCTTTAGTACTTCCTAATTCTCTTCCCAAATAAGCACCTAAAAAATCACTATATTCATCATCATGAAAAACATGAAAATCTAATCCTGTGGCTTCTTCCACCTCAGAATCATTATAATATAAATCTTCTAAAGTTCGCATGTCCTCTCTATCCATATCTCCAAATAATTCTAAAGCTCTCTCTTCACTTAATTGAACTCCGTAGAAAACGTGTGCTGTTGCATTTGTTGCCATTTTTACTCTTGTTTTTCTTTTTCGTACTGCAATCTTAATGTAGCAACTTCAAGTTCAATTCTGCTCACTAAGTACTGGAATAATTCTCCTCTTGTTTTATACGCTTCAAAATCTTTATCTTTGTATTTGAATTGATCTTTCAATACTTTTTTTAAGCTGTCAACATCTCTGGTTGTTATTCTTCTTAAATCACCCAATTCTTTTTTTGTATCAGATAAAACATCAGTTAATGATTTTATTTGAACTTGAACCAATTGATATCTGTTTCTTAATCTTCTTCTTTCTGTTCTTAGTCTGTCTAAAGAATTTTCGCTGCCTGATTCATTTTGAACTTGTGTTTCTAGACCTTCTTTTAATTCGTCATTTTCTTCTTCAAGTGCTTCATATCTTGCTTGTAATTCCGAGTATGCTTTAACGTAAGCAATCAATGCATCGTAACTTCCATCAACATATTCTTTCAAACCCGATAATCTTGTTCTTAAATGATCTTCTTTTGTGCCGCTAATTAATTTATTTAGTAATTTTGTTAAATCTGCATTTTTTATTTCATGATCTTGAAGTGCAACTTCATTAACTTCTGGAATTATTTGTGTTTCTGCCATTTAATTAACAAAAAAATCAAGCACTTATAAAGCTTTCGTTTTGTTAACTCCTCTCCAGTAGCAAATTTTATAAATGTTGAGGTTATATTTAAAAAGTTAAAATCAACTATGGAAGCAACAATGATCCAGCCAAGTATCCAAACAACTGTTCCAACTAAATTAAATACTTTTTATACAAGCACTTCATCAAATAAAGGAGGAGTTGGTAAAACAACAACTTCAGTCGCATTAATACTTTCTGCCGCAGAATTAGGACTTAAATGTTTATACATTGAGCAAGACTACGGCAACCCTTCAGGACATAAATATTTAGGATTGAACGGAGTTGTAAACCCTGAAGAAGAATCTGGGGTAGGAGAGTTACTTCTTGGAAAAATATCTAACTTAGAAGAAGTTATTCAAAAAACTTTTCCTTTTAATGATAAAGTAAAAAAACAATTTCCCAATTTAGATTATGTTTCCTGCGGCACTCTAGAGGTAAGTGAGAGAAGTGCAAGAACGGATTTTAAAGAAGGATATCAAAAAGTAAAAGAAGAAGCGTCTAGATTAGAGTATGAATTTGTTATTTTTGACATGCCTGCAGGTGTTGATCCGTATGTTTTAGATGGAGTTCTTAGAACTAACAGAATTCTTGTTGTTAATCCCGATCCTCAATATAATTCAAGAGATGGTGTATTAAGATTGTTAAGAAAAGCAAGAACTAGAGCAATAAACGCTCTTGCTTTAGGACTTAAAATTCCTCCTGCAGTTAAAAAATCTATTCTAGAAGTTCTTGATAAAGAATTCAGGAAGGATCAAAGAGATTTATTGTTAGGGAAAATCAAAGGAGTAATTCAAAAAATAGCTCCTGAAAAAACAGATGTTTACAATACTATGGAAAATTATATTAACAAATTTGAATCTCATGCAATATTTACTAATGGGTCGAGTGACCTTTGCGATCAGCACATGCTAGATATGCAAGTAGAAGCAGAAAAGTACGGAGTAAATATCTCTCCTTTAACTCACATCCCTTTTAGCAACAGCATAAGAAATGCACAACCTTTCTTTTATTACAATGAGCAAATTCAAGAAGCAGCACAAAAAGGACAAGGACCAATACCTTTAATTAGAAAAGCAAGAGATCAGCTTTTTAAATTAGCTAGGTTTCCTTCTGCTGAAGAAATAAAAAAAATGTGTGGTAAATAAAATGGAAGAAATCAAATGGGAAGAAATTAAGGGAATAAATAAAGGAAGAGTTTTAACACTGAGCGAAGCAGTTGTTAATGAAACATATAATAATGTTGCAAGAATAGGTGACAATCTTTACATAAAATTATCTAGCATACCTTTTGCTGTTTCAGACCAATTAGAAGATGTTGAAGATGTTAATGGTGAGTCTTACGGAAATTTAATCACTGCTTTAGAGCTTTCAGGTTTAGGGGAAACAGATAAAGATTTCTTGTATAAAAAAAAAGGAATAGGAGATATAGTTCTAGAAAAAACCCGATTAATACCTTTAACAGTTAACCAAAAGGTTTATGTTGGATTAGAATTAACACTTCAAGAACTTGAAAAAAGATATTTCGAGAATGAACCTGAACAGTTTATTGCAGGAAAAATAAGATTGCAGCAATTACTAGATCAAAAATTTGATGAATATATCTTAAAAAGAAAACAACAACAATTAGATTTATACAAAGAAGGATTAGAAACAACAATTTCTGAAGTAGAAAGAAGAGAAAAAATAGAAGAATATTTGAAATCAAAATTATTAAGCTTAAAAAATTTCAGCTTCCAAGAACTGAGAGCAATAACTGACTTTTCATTTGAAACAATGAATCAAGAAAGAAGAGAAGACTTTTTAAAAAAAGTAAAATCAAACCACAACAGACTGCAGCAATACAGCGATGAATTTTTAGATTTGATTAATGTTGTTGTATTAGGAAATGTGGCTTCTGATGTTAGAGCTGTCTTACTAGAATATCTTTCAAGGCAAGCGCCAAGCGAACATAATGAAGCAGAAAAACAAGCAATAGAACAAGGGCTTTTTGTAAGATTATTTAAAACACCGTTAACTGAAGAAGAGTTCGAAGGTAAATACGGAAAAACAACTCAAGAAAAAAAAGAAGACATAAACAAAAGAAGAACATTATTCCAAAGACATTTAGGAAAAGAAATTCTCGATCAATTCTTATCAATAGATCTTGAAGATGAAGAAACGTCTTTGAAATTTTTAGGAGAAGAATCAACAAAAAAATCTTTAAGAAAAGCATACTCTTTTGGAGAGGAAGCAGATGAATTAGGAGTTATAAGACATAATTTATCTGCTCAAGATATTGTTGGTGTGGAAAGCGTCTTTGATTATTCAAAAACTCTTTTAAGTCAAAGAATTGCAGCAGTTAAAACAGAAGTCTTATTTGAAGATCCAGAAATAAATTCATTAAAAGCGTCATGGCTTTACACTAATGCAGCAATAGTTGAGTGGTATACAAAAATACAAAAAGAAAACTTAGACTTAACTGAGCATAAAACAGAAAATTTAGCGAAACAATTAAAACAAGTGGCTAAAAAAATGCAGTCAGGAGAAGCAGCAGAAAAAGATTTTGATAAGCTAAATAAAGTAACTAAAGGGTTAAACGATGTTGCCGGAAGACAAGAAATGCTTAATCAAAGAATAGTAGGAATATTTGACAAAAAAAGAAGAAATGAATTAATGAAGGAGTCAGAATAAAATGGTAGAAAAATTTAATGCAAAAGATTTGTTAAGACAAGCAAAAGAATTAAAGCAAACGGCTTCACCGCTCGAGACAGTACCGGCACTTGCAGAGGCTTCTTTAGTTGCCCCAGAAATTCCAGTTATTCAAGAACCTCAAATTATTCAAGCACAGCAAGCAGGGCCTGAAAAAACAGAAGTGCTTCCAGAACAAAAAGATTCTATGGAAGTTATAACTGAGCTTAGCGGAATGATGAGTCAAAATGAAGAATTACAAAAAGAAAATTCAAGATTAAATGAAGAATTAGGGCAATTAAATGCAAAAATTCAATGCACATATGAAGAAGTAATCCAAAAAATTGACGACAAAAAAGTTCTAGAAACAAAAATAGGCGCGTTAGAAACAAGAATGGAAGAATTAGGCATAGAAAATGAAGTGTTAAGACTTGACAAAGATGAACTGCAATCTAGACTTGAAATTGCAGAGCAAAGCTCAGATAAATCAAGAGATGCTATTGAAGGCGCTTATGAAGTTATTGGTAAAAAGAACAAGTTATTAACAAAATGGAAGATAGGTGCGCTAGCAACTCTAGTATTGGGTTTTGGTTTCGGTTATTTAATAAAAAGCACATCTTCTGAAAAACCTAAAGAAACGGTTGTTCAAGTTGTAAACGAACCGGTAATTGAACAACCTCCTATTAAAGAAGAACCAATCCAAGAAACTCCAGTAGTTGAAGAACCAGTTAAAGAAGTTCCTGTTATTGATAATACTGTTCAGACACCTGCGTATCATAAATTGTTGCTTCAAGAAATAATTCTTGAAAACAAATATTTCACACCTCAAAGAGAATCTCATATTGAGGTTAAAATATCCAATGAAGGAGTGAAAGAAAACAATGTCAGCGTTAACCTTTCTATACCATCTATAGGAGTGTTAGTTACAGAACACATTGAAGAGCTTGCTTCAGGTCAAGAAGTAATTGAAGATGTAACATTTCAAGTGCCGGCTGGTACACCTTCTGGAACTTATGATTTGATGGTTAGTGTATTTTACTCAAACAATGTTGAAGCACAGAACTTAACTGAAGAATTCAAAGTTACAAGTAGTATACATGATTTGATAAGAGAAAAATACGGGAAGAAGTAAAAGTAATTTTCTAATGGGCTTAGATAATTACTTGCAAAGTTTAGGCGAACAAAAAGTTCTAGAAGAAAAGCAGATTGAAGTTAAAAAGAATCCTAAAGTTGAAGAATTATACAGAATAATTGAAAGCAAGGATACAGATTTTTGGTCTTGGGAGTTGGGTGAAGCTTGGGGGCTACTTCATGGCCTTAATTACAGAAATTTTCATGAAAAGATTAAAGATTTAAAGTTAACTTCTAAAGATATTTCTGATTTTTCTATACGTTTAAAAGATTATGAACAGGCTCATGGGGGTTTAAATGCTCCTTGTGTGGGAGTATTTTTATCTGTTTTAATAAATGAGTGCGAAGAAAATGATTTTACTTTAATGCTAAACCACCTAGAAACAGAACTATACTTTGTGGGTTTGTGGAATAAAAAAAACATAACTGTTTATGGGAATGTTTACCATGCTGCAGAAGAAATGCAAAAAGGAACACTTATAATTAACGGTGTGCCAAAACAAGAGCTTGGAAGGAGTTTATGTGGAGGAAAAATAATTGTTAATGGTTCAACTGAAGCAGACTTAGGTCCAAAAATGACTCGCGGAGAAATACATGTGAAAGGCGATATGAAAGATTTTGATAAACAGAAAAAAAGTTTTGGAACTCTTTTCCCAAATAAATCAAGTGCGGGCGATTCGATGTCTGGCGGAAAAATAATTATTGATGGAAATTTTGAAGGTGTATTAATTAATATGCATGAAGGAGAAGTTGAGCTCAAAGGCGGTGTTGAAGAATTAAATGCAGGACTTTGTGATGGGGGAACAATTTATATCGGTGGAGAAATAGGACGTTTAGGATTTCTTTCTGAAAAAACAAAAGTGTATCATAAAGGAAAACGAGTAGGCCATACAACTTTAAGCAAGTTGTATTACAACAAATTAAGAAAGAACAAACACATAAAAAGAATTTTTGGGTGAAATAATTCTGAATTTTACTAAAGTGTGCTTTGTTGACAACTTGTTATCAACAAGTCTTCATCAATTCGCAGCGATAGCTGCCACAAATTAAAAACATTAAAGAACACAACAAGCACGCACTGTAGAAATCTCTAATATTATTTTTTAAAAATAAAGAAACAAAATTAACCTCTATTTTCTCACACGGTTATGATTAACTTATTTTGGTTTTCTGGAGTGATTGTTACTTCTGTTCCTTTTTTGAATTTTAAAAATTCTATGATTTTTTTAGGCAATCTTATATCTAATGTTTTACCTGCTTGGCCTATTTTTGTTTTAGCTTGCAAACCCCACAAACCTTTTTCTTTTACCATTTGAGTAATTTTTTTAGATGCTTCTTCACTGAAAAATGTTTCTTTGCAACTTTCACAGACTAAAGCAGGAAATTTGCCAATTACTATACCATACAAAGAATAGTCTACATTTTTTTTAACCATTTTCTTTCCACAATCCCAACAAGTATTTTCATCTTTCATTTTTTCACCTTATTTGTTTAAGTATACTGTTTTTATCCTGTAAAGTTCTCCTTTCTTTTGATACGCTACACTAAAATAAGTGTACGAAGCAAGATAACCTTCTGTTTGCCTTGAAATCGACCCTCTGGTTATAGCAGTTTTAATCTGCTCTTCATTAATTCCTTCCTTGTCCATTTTTTCTTTAGCATGAATACTTATCTGAATATTCATAGTTATAATCAGTAATTACAAGTAATTACTAGTATTTAAATAATTCGGTTTTTGATGTTCAGTAATCTTTAAATAACTCTTTTCTTTAGCTTTAGTTTATGGATGAATGGCTTGAAGCGGGAAGAATTGCGAAAGAAGCTCTTGAATATGGAAAATCTTTGATTGAAAAAGGAGCGGTTATGAGAGAAGTTTGTGAAAAAACTGATCAAAAAATAATTCAGTTAGGTGCAAAACCTGCGTGGCCTACACAAATTGGAAATAATTATGTTGCAGCACATTACACTCCCGATTTTGAAGATAACGGTGTGTTTAATGATGAACTTGTTTGTTTAGATGTTGGAGCCAACCTTAATGGTTGTATAGGTGATAATGCTTGCACTGTTGATTTGTCAGGCAAATATGAAAAATTAATTAATTCAGCTAAAGAAGCACTTAATGAAGCAATAAAAATGTGTATTCCAGGAATGAGGACTGGAGAGATAGGAGGAAAAATTCAAGAAGTGATAAACAAACACGGTTTTTCTCCTGTGAGAAACTTATCCGGCCACGGATTAAATAAATGGGTTATTCATGATACACCTAAAATACCTAATTATGATGATGGATCAAAAATTAAATTAGTTGAAGGGCAAATAATTGCAATAGAACCATTTGCTACTACGGGTACCGGTTTGGTTGAAGAAGCAGGTCAAACAAATATTTTTGCTCTAGAAAACTCTAAACCTGTAAGAACTCCTTTTGCAAGAGAGATACTGCAATTTGTTGAGAATAATTATAAAAATTTACCTTTCACAACAAGATGGTTGATTCAAAAGTTCGGTAAAGGAAAAACAAGTCTTGCGTTAAGAGAATTAACTCAAAAAGGAATTCTAACACAACACCCTCCGTTAGTTGAAAAAACTAAAGGAATGGTGGCAGTGTGGGAACACACAATACTTGTAGGAAAAGAACCAAAAGTATTAACAAAATAGATTTATTTCGCAGGCGCTTGTTTTTTTTCTACAATTTTTTCTTCAATAATTCTGCACGTGCAAGGAAGCTTGTATTTTGATAATTCTAAAGCTCGTTTACCAGTTTCTGCGTTTTCTTTCATCACGTGAACAGTCAGTACAGGTCTTCCTTTTTTTATTCTTGCAGCAATGCCTATTGTTTTACCGAAAGAGTGGCTCATACCCGTGCTCATACGGTCAGCTCCAGCTCCGGCTGCTAAAGGATTTTCTCTAAGAACGTGATGTGGGTAAACTCTTACTTGAAAGTAAAATCCTACTTTTCCTAAATTTTTTTCTAAAAATCTTGTGGCAGTTTGTCTTGCGCTTTCCAAAGCATTATCTCTGATTTGAAGTGGTCTAGTAGTAATTAGATGAAGAGTCAAATTATATTTTTTTCTAGGATCTCCAAGATCGAATCTAACAACACGACAAACAGGTCTAGATCTAACATAGCTTAATTTTTTGAATTTGCTAAAACGTGTGTAAGGCTTTTTATCAATTCTTCTGTAACACACAAACTTCCTGATCTTTGCCATAACAGATAGGAGAAATGGCTTGTTTTTAAATCTTACTATTATTGTAAAGAAAAAATACTTCCTTGATAAAACTTATATGTTTTCAAGAATTAAAAACTCAAAACAGAAAGCTTTATAAACCAATCAGTGTTCTTTGTACTTGAAAGTAGTATATTGAAAGTCAGATTCGAACACCGAAATTCTTTTTTCTGTGCCAGAACAACTGGCTTTATAGAACATCAAGATAAATTTTCTTGAGTTGACAAGTATTTACTTTTGGAGAAAACAATGAAATATACAGAAATGAATTTAGAAGCTCCATTAATGAGAGCGGTACAAGAGCTTGGATTTGAAGAACCAACTCCAATACAAGAAAAAACAATCCCTATTTTAAGAGAAGGAAGGGACTTGATAGGTCAGTCAGAAACTGGTTCAGGAAAAACCGCTGCTTTTGGATTGCCCATTTTGGAAAAAATTCAGCCTTTCACAGGATTGCAGGCAATAATTCTTGCGCCTACAAGAGAATTAGCAGATCAAATTGCAAATAATTTAGCTCAATTTTCAAAGTATAAAAAATGCAACATCTTGACTGTTTATGGTGGGGTAAGTATTAACCCTCAAATCAAAAACATTCCAAAAGCAGATATTATTGTATCAACTCCAGGAAGAACATTGGATCATTTAAGAAGAGGAACTTTAAATTTATCAAAAATAAAGTTTTTTGTTTTAGATGAAGCAGACAAAATG
This sequence comes from archaeon, assembly GCA_016213425.1. Taxonomy (GTDB): domain Archaea; phylum Nanobdellota; class Nanobdellia; order Woesearchaeales; family ARS49; genus JACRKG01. The sequence goes on from JACRAI010000126.1 coordinate 9,223, forward strand.
TTTGAGATGGGATTTGTTAATGACATTAATGCAATTTTGAGCGCTTCACCGCCGCATAAACAACTCATAATGTTTAGTGCAACATTAAACCCTGATGTTCAAAAATTGGTTCATAAAAGAATGAAAGATCCTGTAACAGTAAAAACAAGCACTCATGTATCTTCAACAATGTTGCAACAAATTTATTATAATGTTGAAAGAAGAGATAAATTTTCCTTACTTGTTCATATTATAAAAGAGGAAAATCCAGAACTAGCACTTGTTTTCTGTGGAACAAGAACTGAAACACACATTGTCGCTAAAAATTTGTTTAAGCAAGATATTGCAGCAACAGCATTGCATGGAGGCTTAAGCCAAAATAAAAGAAACCAAGTAATGGCTGATTTCAAAGAAGGAAAAATAAGAGTTCTTGTTGCAAGCGATGTTGCAGCTAGAGGAATTGATGTTAAACACTTAACACATATAATCAATTACTCAATACCTAAAACTTCAAAAGAATATGTTCACAGAATAGGAAGAACTGCAAGAATGGGTCACGCAGGAGTTGCAATTAGTCTATTAGATGAGATGGATCATAATAATTTCAGAAATGTTTTAGATGATCGTTCAATAAAAATAGAAAAACGAGACACTCCAGAATTCAAAAGAATTGAAAGACTGCAGCAAAACTTTGGCGGAGGAAATTTCAGACATGGAAGCGGAAGAAGACCATTTCCTAGAAGGCAGCACAGTTTTGGAAGACGAAGAAGCTATTAGGTGGTTTGGAGCATACTTAGAACCAAAAACTCTGAACTATTCGTAAATAACTTTATAACTTAATTCTTATTTTTTTATTTTATGGGCTTGTAGTTTAATGGTAAAATTTTCCACTCGCACTGGAAAGACTCCGGGTTCAATTTGGTAAAACCATGAAATTCCCGGCAAGTCCATTTTTTAGTTTTTAAGAATAATAATAAAAACCTAGTTTTTTAAATCTAGCGCATATAAATACTCTATGATTCCAAGAAGAGCAGATGGGACTCCTTTGGAGGATTATGGTTTAGTAGATATTTGTAATAATCATGATTTCATTCTAATAGATACTTGTGCTGCAACTGATACTGAGTGCATTTTTTTTAATGGGAAACAAAGATCTGATATGGGAAGATTAGGAATAAAGTACAGCCTTCCTCTAGAGATTAAAATAGAATATAACTCTTTAATTGGACTTCTCATGGTAAATCATGATTTGTATGTCACAATTCCTGTTTTAGAAGAAATAGAAGATTACAGAAAAAACCAAAAAGGTGCATTACTAAAAAGTATAGATAATATACTTAAACTTGCAGAAACATTTGAAAGAATAATATCCTTAGAAAAAACAGAAGAATTTAAGAGATACACAAAAGATCCTTTTTTTAACCGCCTAGCAGAAGAAAATGGATTGAGTGAAGTAGACTTCAATTTATTGGCTCAATTTTTTGCGTCTACAAATAATATTGATGGAAAGAAAGCATTGATAACCAATGATAGAGGAATACTTAGAACGTATAAGAGATTCAGTTACAGGCTTCCTGGAGAACATATGGCGTTCACATGTTTGTTTTCTAAAAAGTATGAACCTCAGTTTGCAAAAAAATGACAGAACTAAACTTCAAATCAACAAAAGAAATTAAAGTTCCTGAAGAAATAATTGGACAAGTTATTGGGCAGGACGAAGCAGTTGAAGTAATGACTAAAGCTGCAAACCAAAGAAGACACGTTCTATTAATCGGAGATCCTGGAACAGGTAAATCAATGTTAGGACTTGCATTATCAAGATTGCTGCCTAAAGAAAAACTTGTTGATGTTCTAGCATTCCCTAACCCTCACGATGAAAACCAGCCGTTAATAAGAACAGTTCCTGGCGGAAAAGCAAGACAGCTATCTATGAAGTCCATACTTCCAAATGCAGATTTCTTCAGAGGAAACAATTTCATTCTTTTACTAATTGCAATAGTAATCTCTTTAGTGCCTTACTATTTTTATGCAAACAAAATTTTTCCTTTTGATACACCAGTTATTTATGCAGCATCAATGATTACTGGAACAGTATTCTTGATTGGAGTTATTTTTATTTTAAGTATCAGCAAAAAAATGGGCGGAATGATTAGATCGAGCGGCCCAAAAACTATTGTTGATAATTTCGGAAAACAATATTCACCATTCTGGGATGCCACAGGAGCGCATGCAGGAGCATTACTTGGAGATGTACTTCACGACCCCCTACAATCAGGAGGCTTAGGAACACCACCTCATGAACGTGTTGTTGCTGGAATGATTCATAAAGCACACATGGGAGTGTTATTTATTGATGAAATAGCAATATTGCATCCTGCAACACAGCAAGAATTGTTAACTGCATTGCAAGAAGGAAAATATTCTATCACTGGACAAAGCGAAAGAAGCAGCGGGGCAATGGTAAGAACTGAACCTGCACCTTGCAATTTTATTCTTGTTGCTGCAGGAAATGTAGAAACTGTTGAAAAAATGCATCCTGCATTAAGATCGAGAATTAGAGGTTACGGGTACGAAATTTACATGAATGACACAATGGAAGATACTCCTGATAACAGATTCAAAATTGCTCGCTTAGTTGCTCAAGAAGTTATTAAAGATAAAAAAATCCCCCATTTCTCAAAAGAAGCAGTTGAATTCATCATTGAAGAAGCCAGAAGAATGGCAAGCAGAAAAGGACATTTAACATTAAGATTGAGAGAATTAGGAGGATTAATTAGAGCCGCAGGAGATGTGGCTTTAGAAGAAAAACAAGATTTAGTAAGCACAGATCATGTTGTTAAAGCTAAAAAAATTGCCAGAAGTCTTGAAAAACAAATGGCTGACAAATTCATTGAAAGAAAAAAAGAATATGAAGTAATAAGAATAGTTGGAGAAATTGTGGGAAGAGTTAATGGTTTGGCAGTAATGGGTGGCGGAAGCAATTACTCAGGAATCATCCTTCCGATTGAAGCAGAAATAACCTACGGCAACAAAGAAAAAGAAGTTGTCGCAACAGGAAAACTTGGAACAATAGCAAAAGAAGCAATCAAGAATGTTACTGCGGTAATTAAAAAAATGTTTGCAAAAGATATCCATGAATATGAAATTTATGTTCAATTCTTGCAAACATATGAAGGAGTAGAAGGAGATAGCGCATCAATAGCTGTTGCGACAGCAATAATATCTTCACTAAACGAGATTCCAGTAAAACAAGATACTGCAATGACTGGATCGTTAAGTGTTAGAGGGGAAGTTCTTCCAATCGGCGGAGTAAGCGCGAAAATAGAGGCAGCAATAGATGCAGGATTAAAAACAGTTATTGTTCCAGAGAGCAATTTTAAAGACATAATTATAGATAAAGAAAGACTTGCAAGAATAAAAATTATCCCAGTGACTCACATATCTCAAGTTTTGAAAGAAGCATTAAATTGGAAAGGTAAAGAAAAAATACTTAAGAAAATAACTGGAGAAAAATGACTGAACAAAAAATAGAATTAAATGAAAAAGAAATGTTAAAATTAGTTAGCAGTCATTTTAATTTTAAAGAAGAAATTGTAGAAACAGAAAAACTTGAAGATATCTTGATGGAGTTTTTTGATCTAGCAGAACTCCCACTATATCAACAAATACATGGAGAATTGCTTGCAGGCCAAATCAAACCGATTGATTATGAAATTGAAGATGTGCTTGCGTTAGATTTGATTTCAGCAGTTAACCATTCAGTCCCTTTACCTGAAGTGAATAAATTTGCAGATGTTTTCCTCTTAAGAATGGAATATGACAATAATAAACAAGGAACTTTTTTTGATTACGTGAAAAGCAAAATCACTTCTTTAATTGAAAAACAAGTTGATGAAGTAAAAAAAGAAATATCTGAAGCAGAACAAAAATATAAAGTTGAAAGATTGACTGGAGTGTCACAAGAAATTATAGGATTGATTAAATATGTTTCTGGAAACAAACGTGTACTTAATAATTTAAAGAAAAGAGCGAAGAGAGTAAAGACTGAAAAGCATTTTGAAACTTTTAAAAAAACAGTCCAAGAACATTTTACTTCAAAATTTAAGAGTGGATACAAATCTCTGTTAAAAGAAGAAGAGAAACTTGATGGTTTAGTAAATAAAGAGGCAGTTAAAATTCCCGGATTTGATTATTATGCACAAATCGCTAAAGGTGTTAGAGCTGAACTTGTTAAAAGAAAGGCCATACCTGCCACTATTGAATTGGATGCTGTTCAAAATAAAGAAGAGTTAGATGATTACTTGCATTACTTAGCAACAGTAATACCTGCCAGGCAAAGAATACATGCTCAACTAAAAGCAAACATTGAATTAGTATATGCTCCAGACAAAGAAGTAACAGTCGCAAGTGCAAGAGAAACTGTTGAAAAAAATATTGATGAAAGAATAAAACAACACATCGAAAACCAAAAAATATTAGCGCGAAACGAATTTAAAAACAAGTATTTTCTTCAGGGGCAGGATTTGAAAGTTAAGCTGGAAGAGAAAGATAATTTAGCGAACAAGGCCGTTGAAACTATTTTTTTGGCTGCGGAATCAAATTATGATATTTGTGAAAAACTTGAACTCGCAAATCTGACTAATAAAATTAAAAAATTATTTGAAACTACACCTGAAGGAAAAACAGACAAACAACGTATTGAACTGTTTGTTCAAACCGCAGCTGAACATGCTTGGGAAGAGACAGCTCCTGTGATTGCTACAGCTCTAACTAACAATTATTTTGTAGATGAATTAAAGAGGAAAAACATAATAATAGAACAAAATGGTTCTAAATATAAAATAAATAAAAAATTGATTGGAGAATTACTCAATAAAGCAATGCTCGAAAGAGAGAAAGAATTTTTTACAAAATTGAAAGCTGCAAAAGTTGATACAGATCAATTGTTAAAAGCAGAATACGTGTACGTTCCAAATCCAACTGGGAAAGCCAGAGCAACTATATTAGATCCTTACAAATTCTGTACTGAATACCTAGTAGATCTAGTTAGCAAAGCAGGAGAGCATGCAAAAAATGACAGGCAAAAAGAAGCAGTTGGTTTAGCAAAAGAAATAATAATTGCTAAAAAAATGCCTGCTGAAAGAGAGTTGAGAAAAGTATTAGGTAAAGAGAATAAAACATATCTTGAAAATTTAATACTTTTTTTAAATACCGCGAAAGGCTTCGATCTTGACCAAGAAGGAGCAGATACAAGATTGTTTAACATATTTGATAGTAAAGATTTAAGAAATAAAATAAACAATAAAGAAATTATAGAACTTCCTAAGAAGGTTTCTATTTATTCTGCTTACAGAGATGTTATAGTTTCAGAATTATTAGGAATTCTGCAATCAATGGGAAAAACACATCCAAATCTTTACGAAAACTTTTTTACGTTTTGGGATAGATATGATCCTACATTATATGATCTAACTTTGATTAAAGAAAAAGGAGATTTAAAGAAAGAATACCACTTCCAGTTAACCAGAGATGTTGATTTGTTAGATCAAACAAGAAAGATATCTAACGCCTGTTTAACTAAAGAACAATTAAAAGGTTTTGCAGAAGATTTAGGAACCCTTAAAATGGTTATTTCACATGATGGTGTTCCTTCAGGATACATAAGATGTTTTGTTATGGAAACAAAAAAAGGAGAACCTGCCCTTGCATTAGACACTCTTGAAGTTGGACATCCTGGTATGATTGGAAAAGATGTTTTGAAACCTTTTCCGGCACTCATAGACTCTGTGCGTGCAATGGGCTTAGCATCAATACAATTAATGATGGATGCAAACATGAAGTACTTACTGGGCAAAGATGGAAGGATTAATCACGGATTAAAACAAGCATTCAGGGACAAACAAATCAAGCTTAAAGATATGAGAAAATTAGGCAAACCTTATCCATCCACTTATGGCACTTACACGATGCATTATGATTTAGATACAGGCATTTTTAACGGTGAGGCAAACGTTTTATTTTATAATTGGAGATATTCTCAAAATGAGTAAAAAACTAATTTTGATGCGTGGCTTGCCTGGATCAGGTAAATCAACTATCGCGAATTCTCTGGATGGTTTAGTATTATCTACTGATGATTTTTTTATAAAGAAAGGAGTTTACAAATTTAATGTTAGACAAGCAGGAATAGCTCACGGATGGAATCAAAAAAGAGCCAAAGATGCAATGTCTAGAGGAGAAAGTTTAGTAATAATTGATAATACCAATATAACTGCGAGCGAAATGAAGCCTTATGTGAAAATGGCGTTAAACTATGGTTATAAGGTTGAAATTCTTGAAGCAACCTCCCCTCACAAATTGGATGTTGATAAACTAGCAGAATATAATTCTCACGGAGTTTCTAAAGACTCAATTCAAAAAATGAAAGACAGATATCAGCACAACGTAACGATTGAAGACTTAGTAAAATGAAAATAGTAATCGAACACATGGAGCCTAAGTTATGGGAGTGGTGTTTGATAGAGTATGAACATATTTCTAAAATTATTGGAAAAAATAATGTTTGGTTTACTAATTGCAGCAATAAAGAAGTATTAAAATTTGGTTTAGTAAAAAAAGAATCTGTTGCAAAACTCAACTTGCCAAAATCTTGTCTTCTTGACCCTAAAGCAGAAAAAGAATTAAGTCCTGAAGATGCAGAAAAATTTGATTACTTTATTTTTGGAGGAATATTAGGCAATGCTCCTGCTGAAGGTAGAACGCAAATTCTTTCTAAAGAATTAAGTTGTGAAAAAAGAAGTTTAGGGAGCAAACAAATGAGTACAGACACAGCAGTTCTTGTTACTAAATTAGTTCTTGATGGGAAAAAACTTGAAGAAATATCTTTTATAGATAGTCCGGAACTTAAAAGTGGAAAAAATGAAAGCATCATCATGCCTTACAGATACGTTTCTGAAAAAGGAAAACCAGTAATATACAAGAAATTAATGCCTTTAATAAAAGAAGAATTTTAAGACCAACTGAAGCAGGTTATTTTTTTTAATAAAAATTTAAATCATTATTTCTGCAATGCAAAATAAGCAAGTAATGACTCTATCTGTATGAATTCATCACTTCCTTCACTCATTCTGAATTCTATTTCACCAATTTTTTCTATAAGTTTTATTTTCTTTTGAGAATCAAGTTCTAAATTCCAAATTTCGGAACTTATTTGTTTTATTATATCGAGTCCAGATAATCCTTGATTAAGCATTATGTCGAGCAATAAATTTCTTGCACTTATGAAGTCTCCTTTTAATGAATCATTTAATACTTTTTTTAATTCTTCTGGCTTTGCCATGTTTGCTAAAGAATGAACCAATTCAACAGTTATGTCTTTTTGGATTGCAGCACAACTTTGAAGTACGTTTGCTAATCTCCTGCAGTCTCCTTCAGAAATCTTGTATAACGCTTCTTTGACTTCAGGAGTTAATTTCAATTCTTCTTTTTCTGCAATTAAGTCAGTTAATTGGAATACTTGTTCTTTTTCTAGATGCGCGAACTTGAAAACTACGCACCTGCTTTGAATTGGCTCAATTATTTTGCTTGGAAAATTACAAGATAAGATAAATCTTGTTGAATTAGTGTAAATCTCCATTGTTCTTCTTAATGCTTGCTGAGCTTCTTTTGTTAACGCGTCGCATTCATCTAGAAAGATTATTTTAAAGGGAACATCAGATATTGATTTTGTTCTTGCAAAATCTTTTATTTTATTTCTTACAACATCTATACCTCTTTCATCACTTGCATTTGTTTCTAAGAAATGATTCTTCCAAGTTTCACCATACAATTCTTTAGCAACAACTAACGCAAGAGTTGATTTTCCTACACCTGCTGGGCCTGCAAACATTAAGTGTGGTAAATTTTTTTGTTCAACAAATGCTTTAACTTTTTGAACTATAGAAGTTTGACCTTTTACTTCACTGAACTTTTGAGGCCTGTACTTCTCTGTCCAAATAAAATGCTCTTCCCCCATAATTCAAGTTAATTGGTGTTGTTTTAAATAATTATCGCAAGAAAAGCTCTGATGAAATCATTCTTGCCACCCTTTCGCGAGCATTGATTAAATTAGTTCTTCTAGTTGACAAGGGGGTTGGCCTCCTTCGGGGAATGTCAACGTTCAATAAGCGCTGCAATAAGCGAGCTTGGTGGCAAGACCTAGCGAATGCGAGGGTTTCATCAGAGCTCCAAGAAAGGTTTATAAATATACACAACTAGAGCTCATAGATGAAAAAATTGGTGTTGTTATTGCTAGTTATTTTTTTTACTAGTTCTGTTTATGCTCAAGGTGTTATTGAATGTACTGATAAAGTTAGCAGGAATAGTGATGTTACAGAAGGAAGAAAAGGTTTGCATGATTTTGGTGAAAATATTAATCCTGGAAGCGAGTGCTCGCCTATTTCTGCAGGAGTGAGCAATTGGTGGTTTAAGACATATTGTGGAATGCCTTATAAAATTAATAGCGTGATTGAAATGATAGATAAAATGAAGGAAGCTATGAAAACAAATAAGTATGGAACAGGTACAGCAAATATTTATCAAGGTGCCAGAAAGTTTCTTAATGAACAAATGCCTAGTTGTTTTGATATTAAAATGATGTTTTGTGAGGATAAAGATTTTTTTATTTTTGAAGCTCCTGAAAAAAGAGCATATGACCCTAGTACTTGGACTGAACCAGGAACATGGTATAATCCTTTCAGTTGGTTTAGAAGGTATAAAGAGGAACAAGTAAATCCAAAAGATGTTTTAGAAAGTTCAGATAGTTTTATCCATTCTTGTCCAAAAATCAAAGACATTGAAGAATTATTAAAACAACATGCAGATATTATTGCTCTAATTCAAGACTCATTTTCTTTACTTAATCCAAACTCGAATTTTAAACCATATTATCATGCAGTCACAGTGGACGGAATTAGTGAAAACAAAGTATTGATAAATTCAAATGGAGAACCTGCAGAATTAGAGTATGATCCTCTTTTTAGTGATGAAACTATGTACGTTACTTTTAACTACAGAAACAAACCTAAAACTGGACTTGGTTTTGAAATGCCATTTATAGTCAGATCTATATTTGCAGTAATTCCAACAGAAGAATGCAAAGCAAAATATCCTTGTCCTCCAGTCGATTACACTCCTTCTTCAGTTCTTCCTCAAACACCTATTCCTGAAGAAGAACAAACAACAAAGAAAGACTTAGAAACTGCATACATAATACAGCAAGAAAAACAAAAAGATTCTTGTCCTGTACAAGTTGATTACGTGATTTGGTAATTTTATTTAGTTTTTAACATTTAAAGCAGTCCAAGGTTCTATCTCTTTAGGCATAAATAAAAATGGTGTGAATTCAAGAGTTTCTGCATTTCTTACTCTTTCAATTTCTTTTGCTATTCCTTCAGGACTGTAATGAGCATCCAGTTTTGCAATATGATCCGCAGAGTATCCTATTCTTTCTTTTTTATCTTTAGTTCTCCATGCTTCTGCAAATCTTTCTAACTGTGCGCGATAATCTTCAAGTGAAGCATCAACGTTGCGCGTCATCGTCATTGCATTTAACCAGTTTTGCTTAGGTATACTGTATACTTCTTTTCCGCCTTCTTCAAAATAAATAGAATCTATAAATTCATCCATTTTTTTCATAAAGTCTACTGTGCTATCTTTTGGTGTGAAACTAACCTTCCAAGATACAACCCTATCAGAAGATCTTTGGCCTATGCCTAAATCTTTTTCAGTTAAGCCTCTCCACGCATAAGAAACGTTGCAGTCAACTCCTCCTATTTGTGTTGTACCTTCTCCACGTCCTAGTTGAAGAACACAATCATCAATAGTTATTGCACGTCTAGGCGATGCAGCTTCAATAACTGCATTTACTTTAGGATCGCTTAAATTATAATTTGTTACTCCGAAACTGCATGAATTAGGATTAACATCAAGTGAACTTAATCTAGTTAAGAAAAATTTATTTGATGTTGATTTATTTTGAGGTTCTTCCATTTAAGATATAAATAACACCCACTATATAAATGTTTGCTTTTTTAACCACTTTGCAGTAGTTAATAAACAAAAGATTTATAAAGTAGAAGATAATATTCATCATTAAAATGGCAAGACATAATCCTGAAATAACAAAAGAAGATATTAAAAATCACAATCCTGAAATCACCTCCGAAGAATTTCCTACTAGATCGAACCTAGCTAGAATAATCAATTCTATGAATGAAATAAGAACTGTTTCATTGAATACACAGAATTGCGGTGCAGATCAAAAAGATAAATACTTGAATTTAGCAACCCAGTTAGCAGATAGAATAAAACTAACAAGTTCTCCTGAATTAGTAAAACAAATGCAAACTTTAGTTGATGCATTAGGCAAAGATGAAAAATTGCTAAAATATGATCCTTCACAAGATAAAGTGTGGAAGAGGAAAAATCCTGATTTTAACAGAACTCTTGAAGAGGTTACAATAAAAATACTTCAAGATTCATTCAATTCTTTAGACAGCAAACATCATATTTTGCAGGCTGTAAAAGTTTTAAGCGTTCAAGAAGCTCAATTTAACGTTAAAGAAAAAGTATACGAAACAGTAATTCCATTTAACGGAAAAGTTGAAGGAATCAAAAGCGGAGTATTTAGTTCAGTGCTAGGATCAATGCTAGGAGATTCATTCGTTATAGAAGCAGATGACGGACTTAATTTAAAAGTTAAAGGAGATCTAGACTTAATTGAAGGACTGCTTAACAAAGCTAAAGAAAAAGGTTACAAAAGTGTGAGTGTTGAAATGTATGAAGGAGATTACAGAAAATTTGTGGAAAAATTCCCTGACTCACAAATCACTCAATGGGTAAGTATAGAGCCTAAATTTTTAGGAATAAAATATGATCCTCAAAAAATGAGAAAAAGAGCAGGTAAATTAATCAAATGGACCACTCCCCTCTCTTATCCGGTTATAGGCGCTATGCCTGCATCAATACAAAGAAGAATCAGAAATTATGCAACAGATAAACAAGGAAATACTTTTTTTAATGATAGTAATGCAACAGTAGCTTCAGGCGCAGTATCTGGGGTTGGAGGAGTTGTAGGTGGATTAACAAGTATAGCTCTTTTAGGACCAACACCTTTTGCACTGATACCTGCAGGATATTTCGCAATTGAAGGAATAATAAGAATCGTAAGTGTTGCAGAAGATAACAAAAAAATGGGGTCTGCTCCTGTAAAAGCAATTGCATTGCCTTTAGAAAAAGTTTTAAATTCAAAAGATAAAATAAAGGATGAAAAAGGAAAGTATTGTTTAGTTAATATTTCTTTAGTAGATCCTGAAGCAAAAGATAATACTGTTAATTTTTTTGATTACTTTACTAGGATAGCAAGAGTTGAAGTTCCTCAAGAAGTAGAAGATAATCTTGTTTGGAGTCCTGCAAATCATCACCAGTATGGATTGCAATTTGGAGGATTTTTGAATGAAAAAATTCCTGCACTAAAAGAAGACAAATCATTAGAAAGAGAATTGAATAAAGAAAGCCAAAATTATTTGTTGTATAATATTAGAGAAATTGAAGATTTCACCAAGATCACTGCATTGGTTTGTTCAAGAGGAGAAAGATATGTTGTGTCATTAGTTTGCGATTCAAATGTTAAAGATAAAATAAAAACAATCAGCACCGTTTTAGGAAACAAAACAATAACTCAATCGGAGAAAGCTAAAGATTTATGCGCAAGAATGAATGCATATTATACAAGAATAGCTAAAGTATCTAAAGATACTATTATAGAGAAAGAATATTTAAGGTGAGAAAAATGGCAAAATTTTATGTAACAAACACAAAAACAGTTGGAAGGAAAGCAAGAACTGTGGTAGGTTTAGTAGTTACCGGCGCTGCAGTTTGGTTGAGCATTCCCGGAATAAATTATGTAAGAAACAAGTTTGATAATTGGCATGCTTACGACTCTGTTGTTGAAGTCATAGATGGAAAACA
>JACRAI010000128.1 GCA_016213425.1 archaeon
TAACTCTCGCTCTTGTTGCTTTAAACTCTTCAATATTGGTAAAACCTTTATGTGTAGGTCTGCCAACAATTTCTCCTATCGCTAAAAACTTTTTTGATTTATTTAACGATTTAGTGATTTCAGGCAAATTCTCCGCATTCCATTCATTTTTTCCTAAAGAAAAAAATCTTGAGCCGTTTCTATTATCAATAATACATCCATACCCATCAAATTTTTGCTCTAAAGCAGTTTTTCCTTGATGTAATCTTAATAATTCTTTGTAAGACTCAATATCTTTATAATTGAGACCTAGTTCTAAAGGTTTTTTTACTTCAAAATCATTTTCTAAATTAATCATTTTCTTTTCCTCCAAACTTTTCCAAAGTTTGATCAAAGAAGGTGTAAGGTTTTCACTTTGCTCCAACCCTACGAACTATTTTCACCTTGCTTATGATCTTTCTTCAATTTTTTTAATGAGCTATTCTTGCAGTGTTCACATTTTGTATTAGGTATTTTAGATTCTAAAACACTAATCGCGTCTTCAAACAATTTTCTTGCATTGTCTACAGACACTTCAACTTTAACCAAATCAGTATAAAATTGAACAACTCCATTTTCTTTCACTTCTTTAGGCCCGCTGTAAAATAATAGGCAGGCAAAATCTTCAGTTTCATAATGGTTTTGCTGCAATAAAAAAGTGTAAATATCAAGTTGGTGCTGATATCTTTCATGACTGTCACTTTTTAACTTAAATCCTTTAGTTTTGTAGTCAAGAACTATTAATTTTTCTTCATTTCTTACTATGTCATCAACTGCGCCCATTAAAGTATTGCCGTTTTTATCTTCCCATCTTATGCCGTTGCTGTTATCTCTCCATGTTTTTAATAATGCTGCATCATCAAAAAGTTCTACTCCTTTAAGAGACGCTAATTCTGGAGGGGTCTCTCCTCTTTTCCTGTAAGAATCAAAATATATTTTAATAAAATAATCCATTCCTGAAGGAAGTGAAGGATTGAAAGTGCTTTGAGGTCTTCTGACTTTTTCATTCTGATAAAGCCAGAAGCATCTAGGACATTCCATAAATACAGATAAACTTGCTGGTGATAATGTGTATACCATAGACTAAATTTATACCTGCCATTTATAAAGATTTCTACAATTCACCACTGTAAAATAGTGTTATTTCTTGAGAAAACGGATGATTTACAAAAAATCCAGGATTCTGCCAAAAACTTTATAACTGCTAAGTTTGTTTGATTGCTTAATGACAATTCATTGTGTGGTGTCATTTTTTGAAAAAGAGGATTGCGGTTATTTGTTGGGTAGTGATAGTTGTATAGGTAGAGTTGCAAAAGACAAAGTTGTTGATCACTTTTTAGCTGAAAAAGCATTCTTTAGCGAAAATTCTATAGGAGTAATAGGAGGTGCCTTTTCAATTAACTCAGCTAAAGATGTAGAAAAATCTTTTTATTCAAAGATGCGAAGTTTAGATGGTGTTTTTGAAGATGTAGATGAAGTCAAAGATTATTCACACATCCCCATGCTTGAATCAGCGCAAAAATATAGATTGTTTGTTGCAAAAAGAAATCAAGACGGTCTAAAATTATACAGAGTATCAAGTGTTGGAGAAAACCAAAATAAAGCAAGAATCATCCATTCATTTGACAAGGAATCTTACGAATCATCAAAAATTTGGTATTCTATATTGAGCAATTCTTATTTTGTAATCAACAACAAAGACAGGTTCAATCTCGAACAAGCAATTGATGTTGCAAATTCAGCGTTAAATCCTCAGATAGATGATTATGATCCAGGACCATCTCATTTGTACATCGTAAGTTTTAATAAAACTGAACGACTGCCGATTAAATAGCTTTTTGTAAATTGATCTTTATTTAGAACTTGAGTGGCTGTGGCTGCTTTTTTCTTTTTCGTCTAATTGATATTCCATTGATATCAAAGCTAGAAGTAATCTTCTGTCTAAACTTTCAGGTCTTGTATCATCTCGGGCATAAATTGTTAAATCAAAATCATTCCACCAATAATCTTTAACGGTTCCGCCTAAAGTGTTTTGTTCATTTTTATCATAAATTGTTGTTGTATGACTCCAAGTTAAAGCTCTCTCGTTAGAAACTGCTAACAATTGTCCTTGAGCGTCGTAAACTCTTATTGTATGTCCAGGATCTAAGAATTTCAAGACTTTTTCGTCTAGTTTCCCTATTGATTTATCATTTTCATCCAGTACTTCTGCTGACAAACCCCAGCTGAAAAATTTTGCTTGAGCAGAACCTATCTTTTTTTCTTCGTTTCCTGCATAAAAATCAAAATGCGAACCCCAAGTAAATACTTGTTCTTTTATCACTCCGACTTTTTCTCCATTAATTAAAATATTAAATTGATCTCCCCAAGTGAGGGGTATTTTGTTGATTTTGTATGCATAAGAATTTTTAACCAAAGTTTCACATTCTTGTGCGGAATGATTCACAGTTCTATTTCTTTCAGTTATAACTTTAGAACCGCAAGAATAACCTAAACCGCCTATAGCTGCAACAATTCCTCCAACTAGTAAAGTTGGAAGTACTTTTGAACCCCAGTTGCGCTTCTTTTTGAAAGAAAAGCTTCCTCCAGTGTGATAATGTCTATCCTGTTCCCAATTAGGATTGTTGGCTGAAGGGGATGAAGGAAAATCACTTCTAGGAGTATTCTCTGTAGGTGTTTTATTTACAGGCTTTTCTGGGATTTCCCAATTCTTTTTATCTTCTGGAGTAATCTCAGGATTGTGTCTTTTCTTTTTTCCAAACATGAATGGTAAGAATTGAACACTCATTTATAAATGTTTCGTTGTTGACTACTTTTAAGTGGTTAAAAAAGAAACTTTTATAAATTAAAGGCATTTCCTTTACTTTTAATGGCAAAAAATTACTCAACATATTACTCAACAGATAAAGAAGGATTTTTTAAAGACTGTCTTGAAGAGATAAGAGAAGGAACATTAAACGACAAAAGAATAGAAGTTGTAGAAACAGATCCATTAATGGCTCAAAGAATTTTCTACATGACTAATGATGCGACTTTAGGAACTCTCTTTGTGGCAAAGTACAAAGATACAGATCTTCATAATGCTGCTTATTTTGTTTCAGTAGAATTGGTAAAATTAAACGCTCTTAAAGAGTCTTTAGAATTCAAGCTGGCAGAAGAAAGAATTTCTGCTCCTCTGTCTGCGTACACTTTTTTAGAAGATGATTTTTTTGAAATTTCTATTACAGGAAGTCCTATAGCGGTTGATAAAAATCCCAGAGACAGAGGAAATTGGGATGGTGCTCTTGACAACAGAATTAGAGCTTTTGAAGAATCTGGTGGAGTATTTCTTTAAATCTTTTTTTGATAAACTCTTTTTTTGTTATTTTCAATAATTTCTTCAACAACTTGAATGAACTCTTTTTCTTGCTTTTCATCTAACATCTTGTATACTAGTTCGCAATAATGCATTAAATTTCCTGTATATTTTTTGAATTCTTCTCTTTTATCAATATCTTTTACTTGTTGTTTATTGCTTTTTTTGTAAGTTTTAGCAATCATTCCTAACTCTCTAACTATGTGAGGTAGAGGGTTATTTGTTTGATCTGCTTTTGAGCCTTCATAAACTTCATTTGCATTCCATTCAAACATTCCGCACAAACCCAAACAGTAAACAGTTATGTCTCCTAAAGCGTCAATGATTGCAGCAGTGTCATTTCGAACAAGAGCATCACCCAATTCTCCTAATTCTTCAGTCATAAAGACTAATTCTTTATCGATATGAACAACATTGAATTGTTTGGAGATTTTATTGTTGTATGCTTCATTTTTTAGAAATTCATAGTCCATAACTGCAAGAATTTTGCTAAAATTTATAAAAGTAATGAAATAACAACAGTATTAATTATGCCGCTGTCGCATAACCTGGTATTGCGGCGGTCTCGAAAACCGCTTCCGAAAGGTCTCTCGGTTCAAATCCGAGCAGCGGCGGTTTATATTTTTTACACATAAACATCAATAATTCTTCCTAATTCGCTTTCTTGGTGCAATTGTGAGAATTTTTGTTCTAGTTTTGTATATTTTCTTGAATAATGGTTCTCTTTTTGTTTTTTATCATTATTCAGATTAGTAATTTGCGGTACTGGTTTAATTGAGCCAGAAGACAATTGAGATGGTTGTGTTGCGTATCTTTCTAATCCTGTTATTAGCATTTTTGAACTCCTAAATAATTCATGAATTAAAATTAATTACAATAAAAAGATAGAAAAAAGAGAAAGATAAAAAAGAAAAAATTGAAGACTTATTCGTCGTCTTCTTCGTCGTCTTTTAGTTTGCTGAATCCAATTATTAATCCAACAACAACTAATAATGCTACTAGCACTAATAGTACAACTTCTAATCCTCTTCTTAGCTTGCTGCTTGATTCAGCTGCAGGTGCTGGTTGAGGTGCTGGTTGTGTTGTTTGAACTGTTACTTGAACTGGTTCAGCTTTTTCTTCAACTTTAGCTTTTTGAGCTGCAACAACATTAACAACTGTTTTTACTGGTTGTGCATCTCTGTAACCGTCGTTGTATGCAACTTCAGTTACTAAATCGTAAGCTCCAGCTGCAGCATCACTTGGTACTGGAAGGTATAATTCTTCTGTTTGTTCTTCATCATCTGAACCTACTTCTTCCAAGTATGTACTTTGTTTTAAGCCTAGTTGAGGTACTGAAACTGTTACTTTAACGTTTTTTTCGTCTTTTTCTCCTTCATTTGAAACTCTAGCTCTTACTAATATTGCTTCTCCTGCTTTAACAGTTCCTTGAGGGTATGTTAAAACATCTTTCACAACTAGTTTGTGTCGAGGTGAGTCAACTTTTAAGTCGAAACTTTGTGATAAAGCATCCCCGTTTCTGTCGGTTACCAATAATCTTAATTTGTATGTGTCTACTTCAAGATC
Organism: archaeon; assembly: GCA_016213425.1. Taxonomy (GTDB): domain Archaea; phylum Nanobdellota; class Nanobdellia; order Woesearchaeales; family ARS49; genus JACRKG01. Next base: position 4,940 of record JACRAI010000128.1, read on the forward strand.
ACCTGGTAAATCTACTGTGAACTTTTTAACTTCTAATTCATCTTTTTCAACTGAGAATACTTTGCTGTAAGCAGCAACTCTTCTTGCATCATTGTGTTCATAGCCTGACAAGAATGCTTCTAACTCAAGGTTATCAGCACTGTCTAAACCTAGAACTCTTACTTCAACATCCAATTGAGTTCCTCTCTCAACTGAAAGTCTGTTTACTGTCAACGGTGTTAATTGAACTCCGTTAACCTTAACTGTTGTTAGTTCAACAGGTACAGCAAAAGCGCCGACCGCTAGAACAACTAACATAAGGCATAAAACGCTTAGTTTTCCCAAAAAATTTTTTCCTTTCATCTTTTATAACCCCCGACTATAACTTGTGAAAAATTTGTTTTAAGTTATTACATGAAAAGACCACTTATATTTAAAGGTTTCGTTCATGTTGTTACTCAAGAGGAGATAACAAGGTTACTTATTTCATAAGAGTTAAAAACTATTTGGTTGATTAGGAGAAAAAAATTATTTTCTCAGTATTTCTCACTTCAAACTCCAAACAAAGAACCTAAAACTACAAACTTCAAGATAATAGAAAACGACATAAATTAATTATGAATTATGTCGTTTTCTGAATAGTAAGCGATATAGTTAATATAACTAATTTCTGTCGCTCACTATAACTGCAATATTTATAAAATAAAGAGTTTTTTCTATGAATAAGATGCTCAGACAACCAATAGTATCAGTTTTAGGTCACGTCGACCACGGTAAAACATTATTGTTAGATAAAATTAGAGGAACTGCAATAGTTAAAAAAGAAGCCGGAGGAATCACACAAGCAATAGGAGCATCAATCATACCCATAGGTACAATAAAAAGTATTTGCGGTGATTTGCTTAAATCTATAAAAAATTTAAACATTCCAGGACTATTATTTATAGATACGCCAGGCCACGCAGCATTTGTTAATTTAAGAAAAAGAGGAGGAAACCTTGCTGATATTGCTGTGCTAGTTATTGATGTGAAAGAAGGTTTAATGCCTCAAACTCTTGAGAGTATTGAGATACTAAGATCTTACAAAACTCCTTTTATTATTGCTGCCAACAAAATAGATTTAATTCAAGGATGGAAAAAACAAAATGAATTATTGTTAAAAAACATCGAGGCACAATATCCTCAAACACAACAAGCTTTAGATACAAAACTTTACGAAATTGTAGGAAAAATATACGAGATAGGATTGCAAGCTGATCGTTTTGATCGAGTGGAGGATTTCACTAAACAAATAGCGATAGTTCCTATAAGTGCTTTAACTGGTGAAGGAATAAAAGAATTATTGATGGTGTTAACTGGTCTTGCACAAAAATTTTTAGAGCAAAATCTTCAAGTCAACATGGAAAGTCCTGCTAAAGGAACTGTTTTAGAAGTTAAAGAACAAAAAGGTTTAGGAAAAGTTCTTGATGTAATAATTTACGATGGAGTTCTTAAAGTCGGAGATCAAGTTATCATAGGAGGATTAGGTACGCCGGTAATTACTAAAGTAAAATTATTGTTTGAACCAGAACCTCACACAGAAATGAGGATTGAAAAAAAAGCGTTCAAGAGTGTGAAACACGTCAATGCATCTACAGGGGTCAGAGTTGTAGCTCCAGATATTGATAACGTGATTGGAGGAATGCCTCTTCAAGTAGTAAAAAATGATTTAGAAGAATTAAAAGAAAAAGTAATGCAAGAAATTGAAGGGGTAATGTTTGAAAGCGAAGAAGAAGGAATAATAATCAAAGCAGACACTTTAGGAAGTCTAGAAGCCATGATGTTTTTATTAAAAGAAAAAAATGTTCCAGTAAAAAAAGCTAGCATAGGGCCAGTCAACAAAAAAGATGTTATAGATGCTGAAGGTTTGAAAGAAAAAAACCCTTTAAACGGAGTAATTTTAGGATTTAACATTCCTCCTCCAGATGAAAAAATAATTTCTATTAAAGTAATAATTCATGATGTTATCTATAAAGTAATAGAAGACTATGAAGCTTGGGTTGAAGGCCAAAAGAAGAATTTAGAAACGCAAGCTTTAGAAAGCTTAACTAAACCTTGCAAGATAGAATTGTTAAAAGGGTACACTTTCAGACAAAGCAATCCTGCAGTAATAGGATGTAATATCTTATTAGGAACACTAGAATCAAATATTTCTCTAATAAATCTTCAAGGCAAAGAAATAACTTCTGTCAAAGCAATACAAAAAGAACAAGAAACAGTTGAGAAAGCAGAAAAAAATGATCAATTAGCAGTATCATTAACGGGAGTAATTATTGGTAGACAAATAAAAGAAGGAGATATATTATATTCTGCGATAAGTGAAGAAGAATTTAGAAAGTACAAAGACAATAAAGGTTTGCTAAGAGCAGACTATAAAGAAGCACTTAAAGAAATAGCAAACATAATGAGAGAACATAATCCTGTCTGGGGAGTTTAATGGATTTTTTAAAAAATAAAGAAGCAAAAGAAATAGTAAAATCTATTGAAAAGCAATGGGGCGCTAAGCTAGACTGGACCGATAAATATTTTTTTATAATTAATAATAAAGAGAAGTTATTCATTGTAAACAAAGAAATAAGCAGTATAGAGTTTGAAAAATTAAGAATAGATAAATTAGGTTTATACGTTGCAGAAATAAAAGATCATCATATCAGGCTAAGTATTGAAGGCAGTCAAATGATAGGTCCTTTAGCCAAAAAAAATTTAGTTGAACTTGATGAAGATCAAATGAATTCTTGGATGCAAGGAAAAGATTTAGACATTAAAGGAGATTATTCTGGGTTTGTAATATTAAAACACGAAAAAGACTATTTAGGCACAGGAAGATATTCTGAAGGGAAAATTTTTAATCACGTACCAAAAAGTCGAAGAATACACTGAGATTATTTCTGTTTACACACATTTTGTAGCCCCCAAACGTAACATTTAAATATATGTAGCCCCAAGTAAGTGATATGGTGTACTTAGAGAAGATAAATACAAATGGAAAAGAATATTATAGATTAGTTATCACTATACGAAAAGGTAATAGAATAACCCATAAAAGAAAATATTTAGGCGCCACTTTACCTCCAAAAGAAAGGATAGATCAATTAAAGAAAGAATTTATTCAAGAAATAAACAAACAAAAATACAAATACATACCGCTAAGAGATGTAGAAGAAATAGAGAACAAAAAAATAAAATACGTTGACAATCTCAAAAGTCTAACTCATTCAGAAAAAGACCAACAATTAAAAGAATTCATAATAAGATTCACTTATGATAGCAGTAAATTATCTGGAGTGGACATAACATTAAGACAAACATTCTTGATATTAAAAGAAGGAATAGTTCCAGACAATATTAAGAACTTGAAAACTATTAAAGAACTTGAAAATCATCAAAAAGGCATACTTGCAATAACAAAATATAAAGGTACACTAAACTTAAAATTTATTAAAAAATTACATAAAATTTTGTTATTAAGTGTTAATGATGAAATCGCAGGGAAAACAAGAGATGAATTAAAAAAATCACTAGAAACCTATAATCTAAGATTTAAAGTTTTGCAATTTCCATCCTATGAA
>JACRAI010000129.1 GCA_016213425.1 archaeon
TCGTTGAACAAGGAGAAGTAGGTAAAGCAGTAGGAAAAAATGGACAAACAGTTAATTTATTGCAGAACAAACTTAAGAAAAGAGTTAAGATAGTTGAGTACAGTCCAGAATTGAAAACATTTATAAACAATGTGGTTTCACCTTTAAAATTAAGAGATATTAAGGAGGAAAATAGCATAGTTTCATTGGTTCCTCAAGACACTCAGACAAGAGCGATCTTGATCGGAAGAAATGCATCTTCCTTAAGAGAGTTAGAAAACATAATTAAAAGGTTTTTTAAAATAAATGAAGTAAAGGTTTTAAAAACATGGGAAACAAATCAAGAGGCTTAAAAGCCGGAAAAGCATTAAAGTATAAAAGACATAGAAGTAAATTATTAAAAAAAGAATACGTTAGAAGACTTTTCGATCTTAAAAAAAAATCAGATCCTTTAAGAGGTTCATCTCAAGCAAAAGGCTTAGTTCTAGAAAAGATAGAGTTAGAAGCAAAACAACCAAACAGCGCGAAAAGAAAATGCTGTAGAGTTCAATTAATCAAGAATGGAAAACAAGTAACTGCATTCATGCCAGGTGACGGAGCACAAAAATTAATAGATGAACACGACGAAGTAATTATAGAATGCATAGGCGGTCCAGAAGGAAAAAGCAAAGGAGACATTCCAGGAGTAAGATGGCAAGTTATCAAAGTTAACGATCAAAGTCTTAAAGATCTAAGAAGCGGTAAACTGGAGAAAGCTAGAAAATGAGTCAAGTATTAGTCTTCAACAAGTGGAGTTCTGAAGGAATAACAGTAGAAGATCCTGGATTAATAAGCTATATTGACTTAAAGCCTCATTTTGTACCAAAAACAGGTGCTAGACACGCAGGACACAGATTTCACAAATCAAAACTGTTTATAGTTGAAAGATTAATTAACAAATTAATGGTTTCAGGCCACAGAGGAAAAAAACACAAAAAAAGCTCAGGCCACAACACAGGTAAAGCATCAAAAGTTTACCAAATAGTAGAATCAGCATTCAAAATTATTGAACAAAGAACAAACAAAAATCCTATAGAAGTATTCGTTAAAGCTTTAGAATATGGTGCTCCAAGAGAAGAAGTAGTAACAATAGAGTATGGTGGGGCAAGATATCCAAAAGCTGTAGAGTGCGCACCACAAAGAAGAGTTGATGTAACAATAAAATATTTTGTAGCTGGCGCTTACGATAAATCTTTTAACTCAAAGAAATCAATCGAAGAAGCACTTGCAGAAGAAATAATTACTGCTTATAAAATGGACGCTAAAAGCGTAGCAATTTCTAAAAAGAACGAAGTAGAAAGACAAGCAGACGCAAGCAGATAAAAAATGAAAAAATACTTTAACTGGGCAGCACTTGTTTTGTCTGTTTATACATTTTTGGTTTTTTTAACATCCTATTTTATTCCAGATGTTAATTTAACACCAATACCGCAACAATACTCTCAAGCACTGCCAATTTATATTAGTTTTATATTGACGCTCGCAGTATTGCTAACTAGCATTGCTTCAGTTGTAAGAAAATAATTCTTCTTTTGTTATTTTTATTCGCCTTTTTTTTAAAAAATTTTGGAGAAAGCCTCCGTCTTGCAAAACAGCTTTGTTTTGTTTATTACTTGTTTTTGACGGAGGAATTAGAGTGTGCTTACCGCACAAATTTAAACAATGACTTTCAGCTCGCAGAGCTGCACAAATTTCCGCTTGCAATAATATTAAAGAAAAACATTAAGCACAAGAAGAATGCAAGCGGCACAAATAATATAGAAAAAATTAATGAAAATCTTTCAAGAAAAGTGAAAATTTTTCAGCAAGCCTCTTCTTTGAATCAATCACTTTATCTCTTTCAACATTGCGTGCTTCTTCCCACTTCTTTTTATCTTCTTCAGTTATCTGAGGATTATATCTCTTTTTTGCCATAACTTGTACAGAGGTGTTATTGTTTATAAATATTCCTTTTCAATGCTTAATATAATTAAAAGCTTATAAAGATTGTTTTATTAATCTGCCCAATGAAGAAGCGTCACAATCCAGAAATAACAGAACAGGATAAGATAGAGTTTTATAAAAATAAAGGTATATTTTATCTTCCTCAAGTTGCTCAAATTAGAAACAATTTCCGTGTAGAAGAATTAAATGATAGTTATGTTACGCAAGGTCTTGAAAATTTAATTAAAGCATTATGTAGCACAGATAACATTGCTAAGATCAAAGAAGTTATTTATTGGATCACTAATAGGAAAACTTATTTATGGAGACTTGATAAACCTTCAGCAAGGAGCGAAGAGCGGGCTGTTGTGCTTGGCGGCTACTACGACGACTTTGGCATTGGTTTCTACGATAACATGAATTGCTTGGGGCCTGCCCGTGGAGTTGTCGTGGTGCGCGAAAATTCAAGCGAGCTGATTAAATGAATCAACAAATACTAGGAGATAAAAAAAAGCGAAGATATGATGAAGGATTAATAGAAGTAGTTAATAAGATATATGCCGGTGAAAATAGTTCCAGTGTTAAATCTTCTGTTAATAATTCTGAAATTTTTGATGATTTTGATTTAGCTTTTGAGTTTGAAAAAATTTCCGGACCACTTTATTTTGATCAAAGCTTGGCGGGGTTAAAAAATAGAGGATATTTGCGTCACGCAAGACCTAAAGAAGTTTTCAGCATCCTGATTGATTATGAAGAAAAAGGAAAGCAAAGTAAGTACGCAGAACTGGCAGAAAGCCTGCTTTCAGGAGATGGAGAATGGCTAAGTCTGGCAGTCAGAAGAGTTGGCAAAAACTTAGAATTTGTTTTAGACCCAGAAAATTTATTTTTTTATAATAAAAAGGATTTCCGCTATCTTTCTCAAGGAGGAAAAATAAAATGCTCTCGAGGAGTAAGATTTATATGACTCTAAATCTCATAGGCATAGGATTAAATGATGAAAAAGATATAACTGTTAAAGGTCTAGAATTAGTTAAGCAATCAGATTTAATCATGCTGGAAAATTATACATCTCTTTTGCAATGTAGTATTAAAAATCTAGAAGATTTTTACGGAAAAAAAATAGAATTAGCAAACAGAGAAAGAATAGAGCAAGACTGCGAAAAAATAGTTCAGCAGGCAAAAAAACAAAATGTTTCAATACTAGTAATAGGAGATTCATTAAGTGCAACAACACATATAGAATTAATTCTTGAATGCAAAAAGCAACATGTACAGTTCAATATAATTTATAATGCTTCAATCTTGACCGCGGTAGCGGTCACAGGACTACAATTATACAAGTTCGGCAAAACCGCAAGCATTCCATTTCACGAAGCGGATAGTTACTGGAAGATTTACCAAGAAAACAAAAAAATTAATGCACACACATTATTTCTTCTAGACTTGCAAAACGGTAAATTCATGACTGGAATTGAAGGATTGAAAAAGTTAATCGAGAAAGGATTAGACGAGAACACCAAAGCAGTAATTGTAGAACGTTTAGGCGGAGATAACATTGTTCATTTTAGCACTGCAAAAAATCTTCTCAATACTAAACTAGGAAATCCTCCGCACGCATTAATAGTACCAAGAGAACTTCATTTTAAAGAAGAAGAAGCTTTGAAGAGTTTTAATTGAATTATTGTTCATCTTTGTGATATAAATCGAGAAGGTAAACAATTTCTCCTTCACATTTATAAGATAATCTGTAAGGAGGTATATACAATTCTCTTGTTCCTTTTCTCGAATACCTCATAGGTTTTCCTATTTCTGGATTGTCTCTTATTTTCTCTATTTGTTTTACTACTTTTTCTTTTGTAGCGCTATCTTTAATCTTGCTGAACTTTTTCTCAAAATAAGGATCAAAAATTACTTCTACCACGTTCTTAATTTTTTAAGGAATTCATCAAAACCCATTGTTATTCCCTTGCCTTGTTCTATTCTATCTAATGCTTCTTCGGTTCTTCTTGCAAACTCCAAATCTTCCATTAATTTTTTTTTTAGTCTGCTTTCTTTTTCAAGAATTAATTGATTTTTATTCTGGATGATAATCATTTTCTCACCTTCTTTGATATTTTTTCTCATTTCAGAAGGTATAACAACCTGTCCTTTCGAACTCATTTTTGTAATTGCAATATTCATAAAATCACCTAAGTAAGATACTTCTTACTTAGTATTTAAATTTTGCGAAAATATAGTAAACGAAAGAAATAATTTGTACGGGCACAAAGTTGGAATGATAAGTGGCGATCTAAAATTATTGTCCACAATTTTGTTATTTGTTTAATTTTGTGGACAATTATTTCTTCTCTCTTAATAACTTAACTGCTTCCATCATTTTTGCTAATTGTAGATATGCTTCTTCGCCTCTGGTTTTTAGTCCGCAGTCTGGGTTTAACCAAATTTTTTTAGGATCTAAATTTAATGTTAAAGGTATTTTGATAATTTCTTCAACTTCAGGAATTCTAGGACTGTGAACATCATAAACTCCTAAACCAATTGATGCAGGAAACCCTCCTTCTTTCAGTGAGTTTGCAGTTTTTCCTTTAGCTTTGCTATCTTCAATACTTAACACGTCAACATTCATTTGCTTTATTGCATTCATTATTTCTGGAAATTCAGAGAAGCACATATGAGAATGAATGACTGCTTGATTTGGCACTTGATAAAAAACACTTCTAAATGCATTAATTGCATGCTTCAAGTAGTGTTCTCTTTTTGATTTGTCAATAGGCAAGCCTTCTCTTATTGCAGGTTCATCAATTTGAATGTGTTTTATTCCAGCTTTAACTAAATCATTTACTTCTTCTCTCAAGGCTTTAGCTACTTCATAATACTGTGCTTCTTTGCTAATATCTTCTCTGGGAAAACTCCATTGAACCATTGTTACAGGTCCAGTAAGCATTCCTTTAACAGGTTTTTTAGTTAAAGATTGAGCATACTTACTCCATTTAAGCGTTACAGGGTTTTTTCTAACAATAGAACCAGTTATTACTGGAGGCCTTACATATCTTGTTCCATAAGATTGTACAGCTCCATTAATTGCAGTGAAGCCTTCAAAATTTTCAGCAAAATATTGAACCATGTCATTTCGTTCAAATTCACCATGAACAAGAATATCCAAATCCAGTTCTTCTTGTTTTTTTATGCAATTCTTTATTTGCTCTTTTATGAACTGTTCATATTCTTCATTGCTTATTTCTCCTTCTTTCAAAAGATTTCTTTTCTTTCTAACTTCTTTTGTTTGAGGAAAACTACCAATAGTTGTAGTAGGATAAGGAACTTCACTAACCCAATATGCATGACCTGCTCTATAAAAAAATTTCTCAGGCAACTCTACTTCTTCTAAACTAACTTCTTCATAAATCGCAGCTCCTTTTTTTATGTTATTGATTTCTTTTATTTTTTCAACAGCAAAACTAAAATTAACTTTCTCCCCTTCAGCACTTAATGGAACGTGCATTAAAGATGATGAAGGACTGATGTATAATTTTTCTTTAGAAATTTTTTCAAGAATACTATCTAAAGTTCTTTTGTTTCGAGAAGAAATTTTGTGCACATTCCTTCCATTAATCACTCCTGCAATCAAGATTTTATCTTTAGGAAAATGTGAAAGCAAATTTAAATTATTTTCTCCATCTACAAAGTCCAAACCAAAACCTTCAACAGGTAATTTAAATAATTTTTCAGAAAAATCGTTTACTGCACCAAAATAAACATGCAAATGAACTTTTTTTTTAATTTTTTCTAAGAATTTCGAATAAAAATCAGGCAGACCTTGAGTTAAAAAAGAAGGTTCCTCAAGCTGAATGATCTTGTTAGGCAACCCATTGATTAATTTAACATATTCATCGCTTAATTTTTCAAATAATTCTTCTTTAGAATAATTTGTTCTATTGACTGAGTATGCTAAAAAAGTCCAAGGGCCTATCAATGCAAATTTTTTATTCTGATCTGTGCCTTTGAGCCTCCAGTTTTCAGAAAGTTCTGGCAACTTTTCTATTTCGGGCTGAACTACATGATAATTAGTATTAAACCATTTAACCATTGGCGAAGCTTCAGCATCCTGCTTTCCTCTAGGAATCGATAAATAATCTTCTAATTTTTTAATTTCACCAAACCTTTTCGGTGTTAAACCAAAATTAACAGCAGTTCTTAATAATCTATCATAAATATCAAAATCATTCTCTACAGGCAAATCAAGACTTTCTTGCAAACCCGAATTGTGATTGTAAACTTTATATCTTGCTTTTGAAATTTCATTTTCACTGTTTTCTCCAGCCCAAAAACCTTCAACTGCTTTTTTAATCAAGAAATCATAAGAGTTAGGAAGTCCTAAAATAGTGGTTTTCATTTTGAAAATTAATTAGATTAGTAATATAAAAATATTTTTAAAAAATCGTTTGTATATTAGAACTGCTGGTAAGATTCGACTTTTTCGGAGGTTTTTTCAAGCTCTTTTTCTAAACTCTTTTTATTCGACAACAAAGTATACTTGCCACCTCTAAATTCTACTGTTCCTTTTTCTAAATATTTTAAGTCATCATTAACTACTAATACTGCATCGCCCATTCCTTTAAGCATTTGTTGATAACCTTCTTGAACCATTTCTTTTCTCATTTCTGCATTTAATTGCAACGAAGGAACAAGTATTTGTAAACAAAATCCCTCTCTAGAACTGCCTTTCCAATCAGTATTACTCCACAAATATTGCAAATCTAATTCAGTCTTTAATGTGGGAATTTTTTTTAGCCTTATAAATTGCTCTAAAACGTTATCAAAAGAGAAAGCAGTGTGCAGTCTTTGGTTTGCTAATTCTTTAACATTAATCAAATAGGTTTTGCCTAAAGTTTCTTCCAGCAAAGTTATCTTGTTGTTAACCGCCCATTTCTTTCCACCAATAGTTTTTGTGTAAGAATGATCAACTGTCAGATTGCTTCCACTATGTTCTAAACTTTTAAATGTCAATGGTATAGTGTTGCCTTTTCTTTCAAATGAAACTTTTGAGTATACATCTTTAAAAATTTCTAATTCTTTGCACGGATTGATTTTTTCTTCGCTGATTATTAATTTTTTACTTCTCAACTCTTCGAGTATTTCTTTCACTGCTCTCGTTTCTAATTCTCCGTCAGTTCCTAAACCAAACTCTAACAAATAAGTATCTACATCTAAATTTTTTAGTAATAATAATGATGCAAAATCCATCATTGGTGAAAATATTCTAGAATCTTCCTTCCCTCTTGAAAGAATATCTCCCCCAACATCAACTCCTAGAACTAAATCATAATTGTTTTTTTTAACTAAATCTTGTACTTCGCTGATAAACTCCCTAGCTCCAGATTTAGTTGATAAATTATAGAATTTATTTATTGGAAGTTGTAAAAATCTAGAATAATTTACGAGTTCAGAGTCAACAAAAGATATCTGAGCTAATTCTTTAGAAGAAACAAATCTTTTAACTCTTCCCTCTAAATAATTAATAACTTTTTCTTGTTCACCATTGTAAAAATGAACTGCTCCAGGGCTTAACATGCCTGCAATATCAACTTGAATTTCTTCTTTTAATAAATGCAGCGCAGGGAGGACTGAACTAACAATATCATTTCCCCCGCCAGTACCTAAAATTAATGCTTTGTTATACTTTTTTGGTAAACTTATCATGAATAATCTCTCCAATTCGGACTAAGTGTTCAATGTTTTTTAAGTCTTTCTTCAATGTTTTTTGAAAAATATCACCGAACCTTGCTCCGGCAAGACTTCCATAAATAGCTCCAGTAGTATCACAATCTCCTCCGTAATTAACTAGTTCTATCAATCCTTTCACAGGATCCTTCCAGTGCTTTTGAAACATGAATAGTGCAAAAGGATATGACTGGTAAACAACACTTGAACAACCTAAAGTTTTGTATGCAATTTCATCAGCAACATCTTGATTTTCCTTTATCCATTCTAATCTAGATAGCAAATTTCCCTCTTCATACAAAGTAAATTCTTTAGTTAAAGGTTCTTCATATTTTCTGCAAACCTCAACAAAAGAATTAACAAATTCCTTTCTTCTAACTTTATTAAGCAAAGAATAAATTGCATGTGCATGCACTATTCCACTGGCAATAGATCTGGGATCTAAATGAGTGATTTTACTTATTAATCTTGCAAACTCCAATCCTTCATTATATTTGGTTGTTGCATGCATGTAAAAACCAATGGGAGACATCTTCATTGCAGGAGCATTACCAGGACCTCCAATAACTCCAGACTCAAAAGGATTTTTTTCTTTAATTAAATTATTTAATGCTTCTCTAGTTGTTCCACCGAAACCTTTACTATCTTTTATGTAAAGAGTAACGTGGCGGTCTGCTATATCATAAATATCTAGTCTTCCAAGTTCAGCCATAGATTCAGCAATGGTTAATGTAAGAATGGTGTCATCAGTATATTCTCCTTTTTTAAAATCTTTAGTCCAATATTTTATTTTTCCAAATTCGTCTTCTTCGACTAAATTTCCTTCATTATCTTTTACCAATGCAGGATCAATTAGATTGCTTATTCGTCCAACATATTTTTTTATTTGCTCTCGTTTCCAGCCTTCTACTGGCATACCTAAAGAATCTCCGATTGCACACCCAACTAAGCTGGCCGAATAACCCCTCATAAGTGTTGCAACAACACTATTATTTTTAAAGCTTTTGGTCTTAAAACCTCAAAATGTGGCAAAAAAAATATAAATCATCCATTTATTAAACAAAATAATGAATGTAAAAAAGTGGATTGCAAAACTATTTCCACTACCTTTATCTCTAGCTTTATCTGGCTGTCTAGGATATATAACTAGAGAAGGAAGCTACACCGGGCCAAAGAAAAGACCTGAGTCTGTAGATGTTTATTTTTCTTACTCTCATGAACCTATAAATCCTTTCATTGAAGTAACAAAAGTTAGCGATAACTACACTGTTAAAAGAATAACTTTCCCAACCGCAATGCATACTAAACCTGAAAATGATACCGTAACTGTAGATTACTATGATGTGAATGGAGATCAAAAAACCCCTCTTATAATCGTTTCACCAATATTGGGAGGAAAAAATACTCTTACTGAATTTTTTGCCGAGTATTTTGCTGATAGAGGATTTTCAAGTGCGTTAGTTCATCGTCCTAAAGATAAAATTCCTGACAGCAATAATTACGCTCAAGGGTTAGAAGATATTCTTAAACAATCATTAATTGATACAAGAAGAGTTATAGATCTTCTAGAAAGTTTTCCCGATATTGACGCAAATAAAATAGGCTCTTTTGGAATAAGCCTCGGTGCTATAAAAAATTCAACTCTTGCAGGAATAGATTCTAGACTCAAAGTTAATGTCTTTGCTTTAGGAGGCGCAGATATTCCTCATATTCTAGAACGCAGCAGAGAAGGAGGGATTGTTGAACAATTAAAACAGGTTAAAGACAAACAACAATTGTTTAGTCAATTGAGAGAAGTTGTCAGATCTGACCCAAAATATTTAGCTCCATATATTGATGGAGAAAAAGCTCTGCTTTTTATTGGAATGTTTGACAATGTTGTTCCAGTTTCAAATCAAAAATTGTTAAGAGATTTAATTGGGAAACCATCTGTTTGCTATTTATTATCTGGACATTATAGTGCATTATTTTATACTCTTCCCCCATTTAATGTAGTTCAAAGGGTAAGCTATAACTTTTTTAAACAGAAATTTGCCGAACTTGATCAATAAACAAATACTTTTAATGCTCGAACCAGTTAAATTCTTTATTTAAGTCTATAAATACATAATTTTGATTGCACGCTCTGGCTTCTTCACCGCTTGTTCCATCTGCATTAGCAACTTGCAAAGTCATATTAGTCAAATTCCAAATTGCTATCTGTAAATTATCTTTCATTGCTAAAGCTTTGTTAAAATCTTCTTTAAGCATTTCCTCAGTTATGCGACTGTAATTTTCGCTAATTTTATCATTAATTAAACTATTATTGTGCCCGCCAAAAATAACATCATCAATTTGTCTGAAAGAAGTATCTGGCTCAACTAAAGATAAAACGTCTTTGAAAGTATCTGCTCCATATACTTGAAATAATTCATGATCTGTAATAAACGCTCTTGACTTGTCTGTTTTTCCATCACCAATAACATAAACGTATGCATTTGTTCTTTTTGCATTTTCTATTCTTCTAGTAACCTCTTCAAGATTGTTGTCGAACTGTAAAACATCTCTTAATAAAAAAGGCATAGGAATTCCTTGCAATGTTTCTTTTCTTTCTCCTTCATTTGCTTTGTAATAGGCATCTACTGCATTATTTCCTCTCATTTCCACCAAGGTTATTTTTTTTTCATTTAAACCGGTAACAGTTCCAATAAAGCCTGCCCAGCCAACATTAACAAAAGAATTACCTATATCAGGTTTCGCAATTGTCACAACAGAATTCTTTTGGACCTTCATTGCTAAAGGAAAATCAAGAATTCTTACTTGAAGCATTTCTTTATTGGCAGTCGAATCTTTTCCCAAAACATAATTACTGCATCCACTTTCTGCAATATCTCCTACTGCCTGATAAAACTGAACTGCATCTAAGCTCACTTCAGCACCATCAGCTAAACCTCTCATTTCTTCCTTAAAATGTTCAGGTATAAATGGTTCTAATAGATTATATCCGTTTTCTAAATAATATAATTCTTTATTTTTTGATTCTAATTTTTTGTTGAGATTTGAAATTAGCTCACTGTCAGTAGTCTCTTTTATTTCATCTTTTAATTCAGAAATCTTTTTATCAAGAACTGCTTCATAAACTCCTCTGAGATTATTGACAAAACTTACATTTTCTCTAACTTGTTCTCTTAACAAAATTCCTTGCTGTCTCCCTCTTTCATAAGGAGTGCCTTGCACGTGTAAAACATAAACATGATCGTCTCCATTTATTACTGATTCCAGTTTAGCTCTTGAAAGAAGCTCTTGCTCGTAAGCACGTTCGTCATCGCTTTTTAATACTCTTCCTTCATCAACATAATCAACATAATTGCCTAGCTTATAATTAACACCATGATAAACCATTCTTGCAGTTGCACATCCGGAAAAAGGAAATAAAATTGTTGTCGCAGCAAGAATTTTTGATAAATCTTTTTTAATGTTCATTTCAAAGCTTGAGAATCAGGTTTATTTATAAATTTTTGGACCTATTTCATGCTTGAATAATACTCTTTAATCTGGAAAAAACTCCAAGGCTTGCAGTCTTCTTTAGAGAATCCCAGAAGATTAATATATTTGTGCAAAATAATATTATCATGAGCTTCTATTTCTAAAAATTCAGGAATAAAATCATTTTCATCTAAATACTTGTCAAATTCAAATTTAACCCCTTCAATTTCGTAACTAGTTCTTAACTTTCTAGAACTGCTTATAGGAATAAGATTTAATTCTTCAAGAATCTCTTTTGTTTTATTTAAATCGCTAACTTCAACTTCCACTTCTTTCAAAGATTTAGCATCCTTATTTTCTTCACTGAATTTCTTAAAAGTTAATATTGCTTTTTCACCTTCTTTTCTTAATCTTAACAAATTTCTCGCACTGATTATTCTTCCATCTTCAAAATCAAAACTTTCTGCCTTTATTTCTCCATTAAAAATTTTTTGGCACCTAGTTTTTTTAATTTTTCTTCAACTTCGACTCTTTTTACTGCTAAAATTTTAACTTCTATTTCTTGCATAATCTCAAATTAGTCTTCTTATTTATATAAGTTTGTTATACTGTATTTTGGTGTATAGAAAGCTTTTTATACTCCCCAAATAACATTGGTAAATCAACCCACGGAGGTATTGGAAAATGCCAAAAAAATATAAAGAAGAATTTGAAGATGATGACGACAAGGATCTTGATGAAGATGAAGATCAAGATGAAGACTCAGACTTTGACGACGAGTACTGATTTATAAATAAAAATTATGGTTTACGCCTCGGCAGTATCTGCCGGCGGCATTTTTTTGTTTGCTTGATAATAATTTTCTTTTAAATATCTTATTGATAACTTTTAAATACCTTCTTTAACTCCTTATGTTAAGGTGTTTTGATTGTTAAAGGAAATAATAGAAAAATTATCTCAAGAGAGTAAAAAGAAATTCTTAGAACAGTTGTTAGCAAAAGCAAACACTCTTGACAATGAATCTTTTGACTTTGCATATCAATCATCACTTAAATTCAGCATAAATTTAGGTGCAGAGTATCTGCTTGCCAGAAATCAAAATGAAACCGCAATTTTACTGCTTGAAAACTATCAAAAATATTCTAGTGCTGCAGAATTATGCAAAAAATTAGGATTAAAAGACAGAGCTGTAGAAAACTTTGAGAGAGATAAAGAAATTAAAAAAGCAGTAGAAGTTTACTTAGCTGTTTCAGATTACAAAATAGAAACTACTGAAGTAGTAATTGGTGTAGGTCAAGTAGATTATGTTGATGATTTAGAAAAAACAGAAAAAGGAAATAATCATACTAAAGCAGCCGAACAAGCTTTAAGTTTAGGAATGGTTAAAAGAGCGGCTAAAAATTTAAAGCTGGCCGGAAGAGAAAAAGAAGCAGAAGAATTACTTAAAAATTCTGATCCAATAAAAGCTGCACAAGTTTGGGAGAGAAATCGTAAGATAAATAACGCAATAGGTATTCTATTTAGAAATGATCTGCATGATGAAATCGCCTTAACATACGAACGAGCAGGAGATTTTTTCAGTGCAGGGATGACTTATTATTACCAGAATAAACTAGAAAAAGCAGTGGAATGCTACAAAAAATCAGGATATAATGAAGGTATTTCTAGAATATTTATGCAGTTGGGAAAACAAGAAGAATTAGTAAAACATTGGGAAGAAACAAATAATTCTTTAGCATTAGCAGAATATTATCAAGATAAAGAGCCTTTAAAATCTATACAATATTATAAAATAATGAAAAATTATAAAACTGCTGCTGAATGTTTTTTCAAAGCAGGAAAAACTTTCGAAGGATTGAATTTGTTAATTGAACACTGCCTTTTTGAATATGCTGTTGAATTAAGTGAAAAACTTGTTCACACAGAGGAAGATGTTAAAAAACTACTTAATTATTGTTACAAAGAGGCAGCAGTGAAAAATGAGAAAATACAACCAACAAAAGCACTAGAGTTTTACGAAAAATCAGGTGATCAAGAAAAAGTTAAAGAAGTATCATTAAAATTAATGAAAGATCAAGCACAATCAGGCAACTTCAAAACTGCTTTAGAATATGCAAGAAAAGCAGAAGATAAAGAAGCTCAAGAATTGTATGAAAATACTTTGAAATTTCAAAATTAGATCTAATCTGGATTTTATCCGTTCCTTCTAGGATTTCATTTAAAAACGCGAAAACTTTAAAAGACAAAGCTAACTTTCAAAGGCTGACAGCCCCGTAGTGTAGTTCGGTCCATCATTCCAGACTTTGGATCTGGGGACGGCGGTTCAAATCCGCCCGGGGCTATCACATTTTCTTTAAGGCCCCTCTAGAACTTTATCATATTTTTTAGGTGTGTCTATGCAGTACTTTTCTTCAGAAAAATCCATTAAATTGATTGTATACTCCCAGTTTTCATGTAATTCAACTATTGCAAGTTTAACTATGAATCCTAGCTCTTTTGCTTTATTATATACTTGATGGGTAGATAATGTCATCTTGGGCATGAAAGCCAGGTCTACTGCATATTTGTTTTTTGTTTTTACCTCGTATAATATCACTTCTTTTTTTCTTTTCTCAAAAATAACTTCTATTGCATCTATAGAATACCAATTGTCTTTGATAAAATTTAATTGAGACTCAGTTAAGTGTCTTCTGTATATAGTGAAATACTTTTGTTTACTGAAAAATCTAGGCAAAATTGCCCACTTGCGAGTCATTTTAAACATGCATTCCCCAATAGTCCCTTTAAACGATCCGTTAATTTTTCTGAGGTTGTACATGAAAAATAGAAATATTCTATTTTTTAAGTGTATTTCTGTGAAAATTATAAAAATCTTTCAGAAAAATGGAAAACTTTTCAAAAAGACTGAAAGATTTTCAAGTCAGATTCCTGAAAAATGTGTATTTTGTGGCGAAAGGAATATAAAGAAATAAAGCAAATCAGTATAAATAACAAATTTAAACTAGGAGGAATAAATGCCAAAACATAACCCAATTGCAAAAGATTTAGAACACGTGTTAAAAACTTTAGAATATAATGAAGTTGTTTCAGTACTAATTGGTACAGAGTTAACTGATGGAATAAACTCCTATTGTGATGTACTAAAAGTTGTTGATTACTTAAAAAAACAAAAAGCAGAACACAATTATTTAGGTCCTAACACAGGAGTTATAGTTGCTGATTTAACAGCAAAACAAGTTTACAGCTTAGCAAAACGGTCATACATTTATTCTATAGAAAGAAATGGCGAAGTAAAAGCTCATGAGGTTTGAATAAAAAATGTTAAAAAGCCAACCTGAAACTGTAACCTATTTAGTTACGCTTAGAGATAATTATTTTAACGATGATAAAGATAAAGAATTGCAGGAGCATCTCAAAGGAAGAGCCAAGCTAATAGAAGAACAAAAAGAAAAGTCAAAAAAGGTTTTTGAAGAAGCACGCAGAAGATTTCAAAAATATAACATCGCAGTTGCAAATGAATTTTACATGCTTTCTACAATGTTGTTAGAAAGCAAGAAGGAAGAGTTTGAAAAATTATTCGGTGTAAAATTAGTCTGGCAGAGCTACGTCGTAAACAACATAAATAAAGGAAGTTCAACACATTACGATTGGAGAATGAATGGAAAACCTAAAATTCCTACAGATTTAGAAGATTTAATAACTTCAGTAGGGCTAAATAGCAAAGTTCACTTAACAGATTGAGGAGGAAGATAAAAATGGCATTAGAAGATGAAATTTCATTTATGCTTGAAGTGAAAGCAGACACGAAGTTTGAAATTATTAAAGAAGCTGTTGCTAAACTAGGATTCACACTCGACGATAACTATAAAGTTGAAGTGCCTACACCACGTGATGTAGGAAAAACAATTCTTTATTTAATTGGTGGTCCAAAAAATAATTCTGACAAAGTGGATACGGAATTAAGAAAGCTAGATTGGGTTTACGGTGTTTTTAGCAATCCAAAAATGGACTATTTCAAAGATCAAGATTGGAGGTGTTGTTAATGACAAAAGAAACAATAAATTATCTTATACTGCTAGAGTCTTTTCCCATGGCTCCCGGTTTAGACCATGCTACTGTTATGAGAACTCTTACAAAATATGTTAGTGATGCAGAAGAAGAGGTCAAACAAAAATATAACAATGAAATAACTGTAACTAGTCACATAAGAACAATTCCTTCTTTAGTAGCTACTAGCGAAAAAGAAGTTTTTGAAAGAATTTTTGGAGTAAAAGTAGTGGGAGTAAATCACAAGAGACTAGGAGGAAACGTAAAAGTACCTAAAGACTTAGCGGGGTTAGTAAGAACAGTAGAATTAGATAACGACGTTCAAGTCATAAATGATTGATAAATCCTAAACCTAGTAAGGAGGAAGAATGATGCAAAGAAGAGTTGATTGTTGGTATGATTCAAAGAATCCCCCCAAAAAAGATTGGAATAAATCAGTTGTTAAAGAAAAAGAATTAGTTCTTACCGTTGGGTTGGATAAAGTTTTAGTTTCACAGAAATACCATTTTGCTCAAAAAAAAAGATGGGTAAGCATCCAAGGTTTTGTAGTAGAAGAAACTCCTAAAGGGGTATACGGATTGAGCAGAGTATACACTCTTGAAGAAAAGCAAAAAATAGAAGAAGCAGTTAATAAAGAATCTCTTGAAGGAAAAGTAGTCTGGAGTGATAAGATTTCATTAGAGCATGCAGTTTTGTGTGTAAGATTACAAAGAGCAACAGAACAAGACGCCAAATCTAACTTAGAAGCGAAAGCTGTTTTTAATCTTGATAAAAATGTATTAAACGAAAAGAGTTTTAAATTAAAGGTAGCAAAATATGATCCTTCTGAATATTATATTGTTAGCGCACATCTTGATCTTGATGGAAGCGGAAGAGTAAAAAAAGGAGACTACATTACAACACAAGCATATCCCGTACTCACCAGAGGGTATGGAAAAAATGTCGTCTTACAACTAAAAAAGGTTTTCTAGAGGTGAAATAAAATGGCAAATAACTATATAAGTGCCACAGCAGTCCTTTACTCTAAGAGCGGAAAATCAATGTTTAAAGATAATTTGAGTGTTGATAATGTTGATGATTTTAGGCCCGCGCAGAAAACTATTTAAAGAGCGTAGTGTCTCTATAATTATCAAAGGGGTTAAAGGGATGGTTTTCAACACATTTAAGGAA
>JACRAI010000133.1 GCA_016213425.1 archaeon
ATCGAACCTTTCAATAGCTTTCTCAAACAAATCTAGCAACTTATCTAGCTTTTCATGCAATCCTTCAACATCATCATTACTCATTTTCGCCTCTTTTACATAAATAAGGTAAAGGTTGTTTATAAAGGTTTCTCAGCAAGAAAATGAGCTAAAATAATCGAGACAACAGACAATAACAAACTAAATCCAACAATGTGCAAAAAGAACAAATAAAAGAATTTCTGATTAAACACTTGAACCATAACATAACTACTTGGAAAACTCCATTGACCGGTAAAAAATACTTCGTGAAATTTAATGAATAACCAATTAAAAGGCAAAATTGCAAATAAAAACAATAAAATGAAGTGCAGTAAACTTCCATAGATCAAAATTTGCCTAGTTATATTGAAAACATGCATTATCAGTAAAAAAATAAACAAAACGTTCAAAACAAATATTTTATCTTTTACTTCAAACATATGATTCACTTCTTCTTGCTGGAAACCTTGAATGAAATCAGTCTTATACTCCAAATAATCAATTGTTTTCTGCCCAAATTCTTGAGCTTGCTGATGTGCATTGCTGAAAGAAAATAAAACGTTGTAAAAATACGGATTAAAAATTAAGAGAAAAGAACTCAGCAATAAAATAAAAATAGGAAAACACAAGATCAAAGAAGCATTCTTAAAATTTGCAACACTAAAACTTGTAACTCTAAACCTCAAACCCCGAACCTCCTATCTTATTTTCGCCCCATCAGGTAAATCAATACTTACTCCTTTTAACTCTTTTCCTTCGCAATATGCTTTTTTGTTCTTTACTTCTAATTTTAATTTAGAAAAATCTTCTATCGTTATTTGTTCATTATTTGGTTTTGTTCCTTCAATTTCTACTTGATCGCCCGGATTGCCTGAAGGTTCAAGAATTTTAACTATTCCATCTTTTTCAGCAGCTAAAAGCATTCCTTGACTTTCTACACCTCTAATATTTGCAGGCTTCAAGTTTGAAATTATCACTAATTTTTTGCCTAATAACACTTCTTTTTTGTAAGCACTTTTTATTCCACCAACTAACTGCCTTTTTTCTCCGCATAGATCTAACTTCAGAACGTACAATTTGTCCGCTGCAGGATGATCTTCAACTGATTCTATCTTTGCTACTTTCAAATTTAAAAGCGATTTATCCTGGAAAGAGTTTTGTTTTTCTTCCTTTCCATTAAATGTCCTTATGAGTTCAGCAGTTTCTTTCAAAGCGTTTTGCATTTGAGAATCATTTATTTTCTTATTGCCGAATAAAATCAAAAAGATGTGTTTTGTGTTTGTGTCTGTTTTTGTTTGGTTGCATTGTTTGGAAAGTCTTCCAAGTATTTTTTCTTCATCAGAATAAACTATCTCTCCTGCTTTGAGAATTTCTTTGTTTCCTTCCAAAGACAAGAATTCTTCTCCTTCTTTAGATAACCTGACAATTACTTTTCCTTTTATTTTGTTAACATCGTGTGTCGCAATAGAAGTAAGTGTTTTGACAGACATTATGTTATAGACATCAACAACTGCATTTATTTGAGGTAAGTTGTTTTCTTTTATTAATTTTATCAAGCTAACAACTGAATTAGGATTTTTGTATTTATCTAAACCTGCTTTTTCTTGAATTTTGTCATACTCTTCAACAACTTCTTTATTTTCATATTTTTGCAAATTTTCTTTCAACTCTTTCTTCATTTTTTCTATTATTTCACTCTTTTTCCTTATCTTTAAACCATTTATTTGAGTTGCAAAAACTTTAATTCCTAAATTTTTAACTTCTTGAGAAACTTCTAATTCTATTTCTGGAATTTTTTCTTTTTTTTCAACAAATTCCAACTTCTTAAAAAGTATTTGAGGTTCTTCTATTTTTCCTTTAGTTGTTTTCTTGAATTTTGCATCTTTGAAAGATTTTATTTTTTGACCTATTTGTTTTGCTAATCTTTCTGAGCTTTCTGGGATAAATGAATAAGTCAGCAATGAAGTGATTCTTAAATTTTCTATTAAAACATAAAGTATTGTCCCTAATCTTTTTTTGTCTTGAACTTTCCAAGGCTCAGTCTTGTTAATATACGCATTGCATTCATGAACAAATTCCCAAATTATTTCTAGAGCTTTACTCCACTCATACTTTTGCATTTGCTCGTTAGTTCTGTCAAATAAAGTGTTTGCTTTTTGAATTAATTCTTCATCTTCTTTTTCAAATTTTGAAGGTTTCGGGATTTTTTTGCCAAAATTTTTCACAACTAAAGTATTGACTCTCTGCAGTAAATTTCCTAAAGCATTTGCGAGATCTGCATTTGCTCGTTCAACAATTGTTTTTTCTGAAACATCTCCATCTTGTCCGGCGGGTATTTCTCTCATCAAGTAATACCTTACAGGATCAACTCCATAAGTATCAATTAAATAAACAGGATCTATAACGTTACCAAGTGACTTGCTCATTTTTTGGCCATTAACCGTAAAATAACCATGCACGAACAAAGTTTTAGGTAGCTCATTGCCGGTTGCTAAAAGAAGTGCAGGCCAAATTGTCGAGTGTACTCTTATTATATCTCTTGCCATTAATTGAAGTTCAGGCGGCCAGAAAGCATCAAATTTCTTCTTTATTATAAGACCAGTCAAATAATTCCAAAAAGCATCAACCCAGACAAAACAAGTGTGATTTTTATCAAATGGTAGTTCTATGCCCCAGTATACTTTCTCTTTTAATCTAGATATAGAAATATCCTTTAATCCTGAATTAATAAAGTTCATCACTTCATTTCTTACATTTTCAGGAATAATTTTATATTTTTCAGATTTTATTAATTCTGCAAGCTCGTTCTGAAATGAGGATAATTTAAATAAATAAGACTCTTCTTTTCTTAGCTCAGGTTTTCTCTTATGTAATGGGCAAACACCATCTACTAAATCACTCTGTGTTAAATATTGTTCGCAGCCTATACAGTAATAAGATTCATAATACCCTTTATAGATAAATTTTTTTTCATAAAGCGCTTGTAAAATTTTTTTAACTTCTTCCTCATGCTTTTTATCTGTTGTTCGTATAAAATTGTCATTACTTATGTTGGCCAACTTAAAAGCTGCTTCAAACTTTTTTGCAATTTCATCTACAAACACTTTAGGACTTTTACCTACTTTTTCTGCAGTTTCCTGAATCTTTTGCCCGTGCTCGTCAGTTCCAGTTAAGAAAAAAACTTTATTACCTTGCAATCTATTCCATCTGGCCAAAACATCAGCAATTATTGTAGTGTACGCTGACCCTAAATGAGGGTCTCCGTTCACATAATATATTGGGGTAGTTATATAAAACGTTTTTTTATTTTTCATGTTCTCTTAAAATGAGATTATTAATTGCAATATTTAAATCTTTTAGTTTATCTTTGTGTTTTAGGTGTTTTTTTAGTTCAGAAAATAACTTAATTAAATCTTCTCTCCTACTCACTCTTAAACTACAATAATTATTTCTGTACACGTACCCTTCACTGTTCTTTTTACCTTTCCTGTTGTCAACAATTATTTTTCCAGAATTTATTCTATATTTCAATAAACCTTTTTTAATAGCTGTTCAGAAATTTTTAGATTTCTTGGCATTTTATGCGGTTAAATAGCGCAACCATATAAACTTTTTTATCAATAAGAGTTGTGAAACATTTATAAAGTTTTTCACATAATTTTTAGGTAAATGAGATATTTAATTCCTAGAACTAAAAATATTTGGGTTGCCAGCCAGCGCGAAGAAACTGTTTTGAGAGATAGGATACTAAACGCGGATGTTTGCTTGAGCGATATGGATGATACAGATACACAACCAACAGCACGTTTAATTATAACAACAGGCTGGAAAAGATACTTTTTAAACCCAAAATTTATATCTTGGTTGATAAATGAAAAATTAAGAAATAATGGAAAAGATTCTTGGCGTAATTACAAGAATTTTTTTATAGATGAAGAAGAAAGAGAAAGGATAAAACAGGTATTCACACTTGAAATTGTTAAAAACTTACTTTTACCGGGAGTAGAAGAATTTTATTCTTTGCTTAAGTGTCCTAAAGTGTACATTTCAAGAAACCTTCAAGAAATCGTTAGTGCTGTCGGCGAAACATTAAAGTTCGATGAAGTTAGGGGCGAATCATTAGATAAAGAAAAAGAAGTTGAGCAATTTATTGAAAAAAATCCTCACTTCAAACATTATATAGTTAAAGGAGACTCACACTATGATGAAGGAATGCTTAACGCATTAAAATTTTACAAAGAAAGAGGAAAAATCGAAGAATACACAAGCATTTGGGTCTCCAAAGAGCCTAATTTGAGCGATAAATTTGATGTGAATATAGGATATGATTATACAGGATTAGTAGACTTATTAAATAAGTAGCCACATTCTTCAACGCAATTACTAAGAAACCTTTAAAAGCAATCTAACAATTTTATAATACATGAATTTACCGAAAGAAGTTATTGAAGTTTACGGAATTACTGGTGAAGTAAAAAGGTTTGAAGGAGGCAGAGGTACGACTTATCTTGTTGGAGAAACTGTGTTTAAACCTGTTGCTAATGAAGCAGAAATTCAATGGATTGCAGAAACTTTTAATAAAATAAGAACTAATCAAATTAGGTTTCCAAAATATTTGAGGTCAACTAAGGATAACTGGGTTGAAAAAGGATGGTCTGCGTATCATTATCTTGATGGTGAAACTTACAAAAAAAATTGGAAAGACAAAATAAGAGTCTGCGATAAGTTTCACAGAATAATAAAAAATATTCCTTGTCCAGATTTTATAAAGAAAAAGAATGATCCTTGGTCAAAAGCAGATAGAATTGCTTGGGGTGAAGCACCACTTGAATGTCATGAAAAAATCAAACCCCACGCAATAAAAATAATGAACCATATAAAACCAATTTCTTTAAACAACCAGTTAATTCACGGAGATATAGGAGGCAACATTCTTTTTTCTAAAGGAATGGCCCCTGCAGTTATTGATTTCTCACCTCATTACAGACCTGCAGATTTTGCAACAGCAGTGCTTGTTGTAGATGCACTTGTATGGGGAAGAGCTTCAGAAAAAATACTCAATCTAGTTCAAGGAAAAAAAGAATTCGCGCAACTTCTTTTAAGGGCAGAATTAAGAAGAAGTTTAGAAATAGGCTTCTGCATAGAACACTTCGAAAAAGGAAACATTGATGAAATAAACAAGCACGTAAGAACAATAGAGTTACTTTGTGATATTGCGGATACGTTTTAGAAAAAATGGGATCGGTGAGATTCGAACTCACGACCACACGCACCCCAAGCGTGCATTCTAAGCCAAGCTGAACTACGACCCCAAAATGATTTATATTTAGAGTTTAGATTTGAAGTTATTAAGATTTTCTTAATAATCAAAAGAAGTTATTTTAAAACTATTCTGTTTTATTGAAGTTATGGCAAAGAAAAGACATAATCCACCAATATATGATGAAACACCTTTAGAAGAAAAGGTTGTGGATGTCCCTGCCGTTTTTGTGAAGCCTGAGGAAAAAGTTATTAGCATGCCGACTGTTTTTTCAAAAGGAGACCTTAATAGTTTAATTCCAACAGTTCTCGAAGAAAAAAGTCCTTTTGAGAAATTCTTACACTACACCGGAAGAGCACTTTTATTTGCAGTGGGGGGAGCAGTTTTTTATGGTATTTTTACTGGAGCACAAATCGCAGGTGAAGTAGGAATAAAAAATGAACAAATAAATAGGGAGTTCAGAAAAGCGTACAATGAAGCAACAAGCAAGTATGCAGATACAAATTCTGATGGTGTGTTAAGCTCAGAAGAACTCGATGTATTTGAGAAAATAATTCTATCCGAACACGGAATTGATACTTCTGGAAGAGTTAACTTAAAACACGGTTCAATGCCGTACTTGGACAATAGCACTGAAAGAGTTTCTAAAGAAACAGTTATTGAATGGTTGAAAGAGTATAAAGGTCAGTAGGTTTCTACTTCTAAACCTTTAATTCTTGAGAAGTCTTTCACATTTCTTGTTAACAATTTATCTTTTTTTTCCAAAGCAATTCCTGCAATCATACTATCAATCACACCTATAGATTTTCCTTCATTTATTAAATTTCCATCAATTTCCCCTGCTTTTTCTGCACTATTATTATCAAAATTTACAACTAACTGACCTTCCAATATTTTAATCACCTTGTTTCTTTCCTGCTGTGGCTTTTTACTTCTTGCCAAGCCACTAAATAATTCAAATATAGTGGGCGCAGTTATTAATTGTGGCTCTCCTTTTCCCACAAGATCAAATAATTTAGCAACTGCACTAGCATCATTGTCCATAACATCTATCAAAAATGTTGTATCAAAGATCATTTTAGTCTGTCAGCAGTTTTATCAACCTGCTTTCTTAACCTCTTTCTTAACTCAGTAATTGATTCACGTAATTCGTTAGCTTCACCTTTTGACAATATACCGACTAAATCTAAAATTGAATGTTTACCTGTGAGACGATTAATAACATCACTGAAGCTTTCTTTATGCTCTTTAAGAGAAAACAATTTCTCATATGCATTATTAGTTATGGTTATGGTTTTTGTTGCCATAGCAAATAAGTGCACGTACGTGTATTTAAATCTTTCGCAAAAACCTTTTAAAAAGGAGAATAATTTTGTATTCAATGACCAAAACTAAAGGTGTGACTGTTAAGAAAAGCGAGAATTTTAGCGAGTGGTATACTCAGATTTGCGGTGAAACTGGAGCTCAATTAGTTGATTTACGTTATGATGTTCAGGGATTTATTGTTCACAGACCTTGGTCTATGAGAGTTTTCAGGAAAATTTATCAGTTCTTTGAAGAAGAAGTTGAGAAAGATAATCATGAACCGATGCTTTTTCCAACAGTCATTCCCGAAGAGCACTTGATGAAAGAAAAAGAACATGCAGGGTTTACTCCTGAAGTTTTCTGGATAGAATATGCAGGAGAAAAAAAGTTAGAAAAAAGATTAGCTTTAAGGCCTACCGGAGAAACTCAAATTTATCCTCTTTATCATTACTGGATTAGAAGTTATAACGATCTCCCGTTAAAAGGTTATCAGTCAAGGATAACAACTTTCAGAAATGAAATGACAACTAGACCTTTCTTAAGAGGCCGCGAATTTATGTTTTTTGAAACTCATGATGTATTTGCATCACATGAAGAAGCTGTTGCTCAAATAAGGACTGATTTAGAAATTATGAAAAAAGTTATTCGTGATAAATTAAAAATTCCTTTCTTATTCCTTCAAAGACCTAAATGGGATGTTTTCAAGGGAGCAGATGAAACTTTTACTTCAGACAGCATTCTGCCTGATGGTAAAAGAATCCAAGTAAGCAGCACTCATGATTTAGGTCATAATTTTGCTAAAGCTTTTGATGTTCAGTTTGTAGGAAAAGATGGAAAAAAATATTACGCATTCCAGACTTGTTTTGGTCCTGGAATTTGGAGGATTTTCGGAACAATGATTGCAATCCACGGTGATGATCAAGGTTTAATGCTTCCGTTCTGTGTTGCTCCACTACAAATAGTTATTGTTCCTATAACTTTTGCTAAAGATAAAGAAAAAAGTGATAAAGTATTGAAGGTTTGCGAGAAATTAGAAAAAGAATTAAAGGAAAAATACACCGTTCTCCTAGATTTGAGCGATAGAAGTCCTGGATTTAAGTTTAATGAATGGGAAATGAAAGGAGTCCCTATAAGGTTAGAAGTTGGACCAAGAGATTTAGATAATGATCAAGTAACTGTAGGGTTAAGAACAAGTCAAGAAAAATTAAATGTTAAACTCAAAGATTTGAACAAAAAAATTCCTGAATTAGCAGAACAGAATGATAAAGTTTTGGAAGAAACAGCAGTCAGATACTTCAAGAACAATGTTAAAGATGCTAAAAATTTAGAAGAAATAAAAAATATTATTAAAACTCATAAAGGGTTCGTAAGAATTCCTTTGTGTAGTGTTCAAAACGATGGAAAACCTTGCGCGGATAAATTAAAATCAGAAACACAAGGTGTTGACGTGTGCGGTTTCTTGTTTGAAAAAGAAGAAAAAGCTTCTGGCAATTGCGCTGTTTGCGGAAAGAAAGCAACAAAGATAGTTTATGCTGCTAAGAGCGTTTAAGCAAAGTCAAGTATTATTTTGTATCCTTTTCTCTCTCATTCTTCAGAAAATTTTTCAGCATATTGCTTAAAAAATATTTTTAGATCACGTCCCGGAGATATTAATACTTCATTGGATTGCCAAATTACTTCCCCTGCATAATTATTAACCATTCCACCATCATTCATTTTCCTTTTAAGAACTAAATTTATCTTTCCTTCATCTTGTTTAATAATCTCTTCGCCTTCAATGAATAAAAAGTGATGTTCACTTCCAGATTCAAGGTATTTCGCAATATCTAACGAATTTAAGTAATTCACAAAGTGATCTAACAGAGTGTGCAAAACACAAGAAGATTGATCTGGAAAGTTGTTTTTTCCCTCTTGTTCAAACTGCTTATTAACAACATCTACCAAACCTTCATCATACTTTCTCTTTTTCTTATCACCTAATATTTCTGGACTCATAAATTTAGATCTTTCACCAGGTATAAAAAGTTTATTAAACAGCATACAAAACTTTAAATACTTAAAATAACGTATTATACTTAAGTTGAAAATAACTATTGACACAAAGTCGGATTCAAAAGAGGAGATAAGAAGAGCTGTTGAGTTGCTAAGCAACTTGTTAAGTGTACGAAGCAATCAGCCTAAAAATATCTTTGAAGATAATGCACCTTCAGTTAGCAATCCTTTTTCAATGTTTGATAGCAACCAAGGAGCTCCACCTCAATCAAGTCCTCCGCCCAATAATGCATTTAATTCTATGTTTGGAGGAGATTCTACATCATCCAACAACAGTTATTCTTCTTCAAACAATAATTACTCTGAGGATAATAAAACTTCTAAAGACGATGATGACGAAGAACCTGTAATTGAATACTATTAATCTTTAAATTATTCAAACACGAAAACTTTATCTTTAAGATGAATTTTTTTAGCGATTTTAGTCCTGCGGACATAGACTCTCTAACTTGCCCGCAAAAAATATTTTTTATTTTAGGCGTGTAAGTCCTCAAAGAACATTGCGCTTTTCTTTATGAAGGCTCGCCAACGTAAAATAAATTGTTAATTTGTTGGCGAGTCTGAAAGTAAAATCTAGCATTTAGCGAGTGAAATCACTGATAAAAACAACATAAATATCACCAGAAAATTTTAACAATTTTCAATTATATTCTTTATCATCAAATAATATTTTGTATGCACCGTAGACTTTTTCCCAAGTGCTTCCTTGAGAAGAGTTTTTCATGAAGCCTCTGAATCTTTCCCCTTGACTTACATAAATTAAGTAGAACTCTGCTAAAAATTCTGAAGAAAAGCTCATATAGTAATCGTGTCTTGATTTTTCTCCTAAGAGATAATCTATTGCAAATCCTTTATTTGAAGTGCTTAATTCTCCCCACAAACCCTTTAGTTCGTTTCTTAACTCGGGCGAGTACTGTTTTACCCATTCGTCAAACGAATGTCCTGTTTCGTGCAGTAATAATCCAACATAATTTCTTATTGGTCCTTTTACTGCAAAATCAAACATGTGAACTACTGGATCGTCATATTCTGAGCATTTTGCAGCTCCACCGCCCCAACCACAAAGTTTTAAAATTTTGAGATGATCATGTCCTAAGTGGTGTTCGGGAAGCAGTTCGTAAATTTTTTTGGTTAGAGAAAATATTTTTCTGGAAAGCTTAGGAGTTTCTTCATACCCTCCAAATTCAAGAGTTATCCCTTTTTGTGATAAAAAATTTTCTAAAGCTCGTTTTGAGTTTTCATCATAACTTTTTGGGAATAGTTCTTTTCTTTGTAAAGCTCTTATTTGCTGGTAAACATTTTCTTCTAATCCGTGAGAACATATTGTTCCGCCGCCTCCAGAAACTGTATCCCAAACCATTCTTTTTCCTTTCTTTCCAAAAACTTGACATGCAAATCTTAGTCTGTGCTGAACTTCTTTAGGCACAGAAGTATCAAACCAATCTTTCTGTAATTGCTTGACTTCCTCGGGCAGTTGTATAATCATTTTCAGAACTCTTGGAAAGCCCAATCATTTATTTGTATTAATTGAGTTGCGTTTAAAGTATCTTTCATACTGTCTCGCTCGTTATCTTTATGTGTGTCAGATGAAGGGCTGAATTTAACCCCATAACTTCTTGCTGCGTCATTGAATTCTTCGCTTAAATTTTCAGCGTTTAAAACAAAGCCTCTTTTATTGTCTGTGTAATCTTTTTTTGAATTTCTTGCTGAACCGCAAACATCAACAAAAATATCATTTTCTGACAAAAACTTTGCTAAATCTTCTGCACCGTAAATTTTGATTAAATTTTCCATGTTTGGATGTGCAAGTCCTACTTTACAAGTTAAACTCTTTCTCATCTTTATTATATCTTCAAGATTTAAAACTCCTGATGTTTGCTCAAAATCTCTTAATGCCTGTTGTATATCTTCTCTTTCTTGAATATATTTAACTATTGCACTTTCTAATTCTTCCGGTTTGTTGGTTTGTTCTAATTCTCTTTTTACGTCTTGAATTATTTGCAGCATTTTACCTCTTCTCATTTCTGTTTTCGCCCATAAACTTACATCTTGTTCGTCAACATACTCAAATAAAACATAATCTAACTTGTTCAGTTTATCAAAAGGCAAATTATTACGATCAAGATTGAACATACTTACATCAATTTCTAAACTTGAAAGAATTTTTGTATTTAGATATTTTTTTCTTAATTGATCAATCATAGAAATGTAATCAGCAATTTGTTCGCTTTTAACACAATTAATTCCTCCTTTTAAAGTAAGATAGTGATCTGTTATTCCTACTTCAGTAAAGCCTAGTTGTATTGCCCGCTCGACTAATTGTTCTGGAGTGTATACACCATCACTCCAAGTTGTGTGATTATGATAAGTGCCACTAGGATAATTTTCGCCCATAATATACAGCTAAAAACCTCAATTTATAAATCTTTCTTTTTATAACTACTATAAAGGAGTAAATTTATAAATAACTGTGTTTTTTAATCAGACATGAGCAAATACATCTTAGGAGAGTATTGGAAAAGAAAACCCAGCTACGCAGACACAGAATGCGCAGGCTTGTTTTTAGTTCACCCTGGAGAAGGCATTGACTGCTTTTTGTTGTATGAAAGCAGAACTGAAAACAACGGTTGGAGAGTTTCTTCTGAACTTTTAGAGAAACTTCAAGGTGTTGACGTGTTTGAACTGTACTCAGGTCCTGAAAGAGAATTTTTTGACAGAAATAAAGGAGAACAAATATTGCTCAAACCATTAAGAAATCAGTATTGGCTTAAACAACTAACTAGAACTCAGCCAAAAAAACGTCACAATCCTGAAATTTTCGCACAAGGTGAATAAAATGCCAGAAACACACTATCTTTTAGGAGTAAGAAGATTAGATTTAAAAGACAGCAAAAATAGTTATGGATTGTTTTCTTTTGTTCAAGATCAATTCCATACAGGGACTGTTCAGTTAGTATCACCTTTATTTGAAAGTCTTGAAGAGTTAGCTGAGAAATATTTGGCTGAAAATTTAGGCAAGCATCCTTATGTTAGTTTTTACAAACCACATCAATTTCCTGACTTTGTAAATTATTTGGAAGGTTATTATGGACCTGCAGTTATTCTAGATCTTAAAGGTGATGAAGAGAACCAGATCATCAAACATATTTCAAATAAACTTATACAGAAAAAGAACACACCCCGGAAAAGACACAATCCGCCAATATGAAAATGAACGAACAAATAGCAGAAATAGGAAGATACACCAAAAAGAAAGTTGAATGTAATGAATGCGTTTACACAGAAAACGAAAATGGTTTTTTCTTTTTAGAGCCAGGAAAGAGTTTAGAAGAAGCTTTGCTTTTTAAAGAAAAAGATGATGACGAAGAAAATGATGATAATGATACTGAGTACCCTGATGATTTTGTTAAAAAAATAATGGAATATGATACAGTTAAGTTTTACAAGACTGAAACTGAAATAACCGTTCTTCACCCAGGCAAGAATTGCATAGTTTCGTATGACTCTTTTTATGATGCAGAAGACGCAGAAGATTTATTGGAATTAATCTTTGAGAAAAAGAAGAAAAAGAAAAGACATAATCCTGAAATAACAGAAGAAGACAGAGAATAAATAATAATAATATAGATAAACTTTTACAGTGTTAATTGAAAGCACACAGACAGCTGTTGACTGCATTGAATTCCTACACCTGCAAATCACTTTTAGTTTTATCAATTAGTAACATAGCTGCTAAGAATCGATGCAAAAGTATTTGTACAAATCTTTTTGAGGGTTCGCCAACCTAAATTCAAAAACCAAACAAATTCCCTTTTCAGACTTACCCGCAACACAACACTTAATTTTACACGAAAAAGTCTTCAAAAAATATTGTGCTTTTCTTCATGAAGACCCGCCAACCAAAAGTAAGTTGTTAATTTGTTGGTGGCTCTGAAAGTAAAGTAGACTGAAAGGAGTGAAACCGCTAATAAAATAGTTATAAAAAAAAGCAACGTTCAAAAAAGTAGAATAAAAATAGTCAAACAAAAAATAATAATTCTATCTGTATGATTTTTGTCTTTTTGCTCTTGCTTGTCCGTGTCTGTTTGGTTTTGCAGATTCTTTTCTTCTAATATCTGCGACAAGCATTGTTCTATCGTAGTCAAGAAATAACTTGTGTAATTTTTTGTTGTGTTGTGATAATGCTTGTGATATTGCTACTCTTGCAGCGTCTGCTTGTGAGCTTATTCCTCCGCCAAGCACTATAACATCAATATCAACTTTGCTTGCGGATTCTCCTGCAATAAGTA